>JAEUHE010000177.1 GCA_016793885.1 Verrucomicrobiales bacterium | reverse complement strand
TGGCAGGATACCCGACTCAATAGGCTTCAGCCCCACTGTGGACCCTACTGACTGGTAAGCCGGATGCGGGAAATCCGCCAGTCCGGTTTGGAGGGAGGGGTGCGGTCAATCCCGCATTCCTACCCCTATCAATTGTAGCGTAGGCCGTCTCGGCCCATAGGGAAGTGGGAGAGGTGTAGGTGCCACGATTCGGCGGGCTTGATTTCGTGGAGGGGGCGGAACAGGCTGCCCACACCGTGATGACCGTCTCCGCAATCCTTCAGCAACTCAGCACTCCGCTCCCGGAAGATGCTAACTTTGCTCCTTACGGTCGTGCGTTAAGCGCAGCCATCGAACAGCGCGAAGCCGTGGTTCCTGCTTTGGTTCGGGTCATCGAAGAGGTGGCGTTGAATCCAGTTCCTCATCTGGAAGAACCTCGCGGCCATCTACACGTTTTCGCCATTTACCTGCTGGCTCACTTTCAGGAACGTCAGGCCCTGGCGCCTCTGCTTCGGCTCTGCTCCCTTCCCGATACGGAGCCTCTCGATTTGACGGGCAGCCTGTTCTACTGCCACGGGCCGGCGGTGCTGGCTTCGGTGTGTGGTGGAGATTCGGCTCCCGTGATGGCCTTCGTTCATAATGAAGGGATATCCGGGTCGGTGCGTGACGAAGCCGTTCGTGCTTTGCTGGTTCAGTTTCTGTGGGCGGAACGCTCGCGCGAGGCGGTGGCTGCAGACTTCAAGACTCTCTTTAAAACCCTGAAACGCCCGGGCGATCCCTCCGTTTGGGCTGCGCTTGTCGAGTCCACGTTTGATCTCCCGGCCCCCGAGTTGGAAGCCGAGATGCTGGAGGTGCTGTCCGATACCGCCGAGTTAGAAGGGATCTGTTCCATCGAGGTGGTGGCCGGCCAGCTTCACGATGGTAATCCGTGGCGCTTAGAAGGCCTCCGAGCGACCTTCGCACCGATCGATGCGCTGGCGTGTTGTGGCGAGTGGCTTCGTTACCAAGCCGAGGAGGACGGCCTGATCGAACCCACGGTGGAGGCGGTGGACGAGGATGGGTTTACCGTCGGGGAGGATGACGATGAGGGTGATCTGACGCCGGAGGAGGTCAAAATGATGTTTGGCGACGATGAGCCGGAGCCTCCTGAGTTTTCTCCGGGATGGGCGGAAGAACTCTCTCCCAAGCCAGTGCCCTATGTGGCTCCCGCGAAGGTGGGTCGCAACGACCCGTGTCCATGCGGGAGTGGAAAAAAGCATAAGAAGTGTTGCGGCGGAGTCTAAGGCGACTGCCTACTAGGGGGCGGCCGCTACCACCAGGTCAGGTCGCGGGGCTGCGGTTTCTAGGTCACTTGGACGGTGTTGGGCTTTGAGCATGCGGTCTATTTCTCAACATGCAGTCGGGGCGATCGACTTCGAATCCTCCGCCAATCGAGGGTTCCCAGGTCAGGCATTGGAGTTGCTTGGGCGGTATCGAAAGCAGCAAGAGAATTGATCGAAAACAAGAATTCGACTCATGAACGCGTTTGTTCCATGAACCTCGCCAATTATAATATCGAAGGGTTCTTCGACGAAATGTTCGGAGAGAGTGGTGAACCACGGGCCGCAGCTAAACCCTTGGCCCGCAACATGGCATCCCTACCTGAAGGGGAGCTGAATTTGCGCCAGCGAGCCGCCGATCGGGCCCTGGTCCAGATGGGGATCACCTTCAATGTGTACGGTGAAACCGCGGGGGTAGAGAAAACTTTGCCGTTCGACCTGATTCCCCGAATCGTTCCTGCCACAGAGTGGGATCGGATTGACCGGGGCCTTAAGCAGCGGATCGGAGCTCTCAACCTCTTTCTCGACGATCTCTATCACGATCAGAAAATCATTAAGGATGGAGTAGTCCCTGAACATGTCATCCTTTCCTCCAAGGGGTTCCGCCAGCAGTGCATCGGGATCAATCCTCCGCGTGGGGTTTGGTGTCACATTACGGGGACCGACTTGGTCCGGCATCGGGATGGCCAGATTTATGTCTTGGAGGACAACCTGCGCTGTCCGTCCGGGGTTTCCTACGTTCTGGAAAACCGGCATCTGATGAAGAGCCTGTTTCCCGAGATTTTCGCGTCGTCTCGGATCCGCCCGGTGGCAAGCTATCCGATCCGGCTGCGAGACATGTTGGATTCGCTGGCACCGGAAGGGGTGAGCTCGCCGCGCGTTGTCTTGCTGACTCCCGGGATGTTTAATTCCGCGTATTTCGAACACTCGTTCTTAGCCCAGCAGATGGGCGTGGAACTGGTCGAAGGGGGCGACTTGGTGGTTTCGGATGGTTACGTGTGGATGCGCACCACGCATGGATTGGAGCGCGTTGATGTGATCTATCGTCGGATTGACGACGACTTCCTGGATCCTGAGGCTTTCCGTCCTGATTCCATGCTGGGTGTTCCAGGCATCATGGAGGTCTACAAAGCGGGCAACGTGGCCTTGGCGAACGCGCCGGGGACAGGAGTGGCGGATGACAAGGTGGTCTATGCTTACATTCCCCGGGTCATCAAGTATTATACCGGCGAGGATGCCATTCTTCCCAACGTGCCCACCTACATCTGTGACGAGCCGGGGGATTTGGCGTATGTGCTCGAGCATTTGCCGGAATTGGTAGTCAAGGCCGCGAACGAGTCGGGAGGCTATGGAATGCTGATTGGTCCGCATTCCACCAAGGAAGATCAGGCGGAGTTTGCGAAGCGGATTCAGGCGAATCCGCGCAACTACATTGCTCAACCCACGCTCAGCCTTTCGCGAGTGCCGACGATGGTGGGAGATCATTTAGAAGGCCGACATGTAGATTTGCGGCCCTATGTGCTTTACGGAAAAGAAATCTTCGTGTTGCCCGGCGGACTCACCCGAGTGGCTTTGAAGAAAGGCTCCTTGGTGGTGAATTCCTCCCAAGGTGGAGGAAGCAAGGACACCTGGGTGCTCGCCGAGCGGCCTTTGGACGACGGGGAGCTTGAGCCCGTGGCCAGACAGCCTCAATCGCTCTCCCAAACGCAAACACCAGGTCAGTCTCAATCTCAATCTCAATCTCAATCGCAAACCCAAGCTCCGGTAGGAGTGCCCTCGCCATGCTGAGCCGTGTTGCTGACTCGATTTATTGGATGAGCCGCTATGTGGAGCGCGCTGAGAACGTTGCGCGGTTCATTGATGTGAATCTTAACCTCATGCTCGATGCTCCGAGCGGGGCGGATCAACAGTGGGAGCCGTTGGTCAACACCACCGGTGACCATGAGCTGTTTGCCAAGCGCTATGGCAAGCCGACCCAGCACAACGTCATTCATTTTCTGACGTTTGATCGGGAGAATCCTAACTCGATGATTTCCTGTCTGCGTTCTGCGCGCGAGAATGCGCGCTCGGTGCGCGAGATCATCTCGTCGGAAATGTGGCTTCAGCTCAACAAGTTTTACCTGATGGTGAACGATGCCGCTTCGTCCGAGCGGCACACCGAGTCACCTCATGACTTCTACACCCAGGTCAAACTTTCCAGCCACCTATTCACCGGAGTCACCGAAGCCACGATGACCCACGGAGAGCCGTGGCATTTCTGTCGGCTCGGCCGCAAGCTCGAGCGGGCGGACAAGACTTCGCGGATCTTGGACGTGAAGTACTTCATCCTGCTGAGGTCGGTGGCGGAGGTGGGTACTGCCTTTGACGATATCCAATGGGCGGCGGTGTTGCGATCGGCGAGCGCCTTTGAGATGTATCGTAAGCGTCACGGTCGAATCTCCCCCAAGGGGATCGTGCATTTCCTCCTCCTCGACTCCGAGTTTCCGCGAGCCATTCGCTTCTGTCTGAACTGCGCCCAGGACAGCCTGCACCGTATCTCGGGAACTCCCATTGGGAGTTTCAAGAACAATGCCGAGCGCTTGATGGGGCAGCTGAGCTCCGATCTCGCCTATGTCAATGTCGATGAGATCTTGAATCAAGGTCTGCATGAATATTTGGACGACCTGCAAAACCGGGTGAATGCGATCGGCGGGAGCGTTTTTGACACCTTTTTCGCCCGTCAGTCGGCGGTTGCGCCCACCTTGGCACGCCGAGGATTGAGTCAATGAATGAAGCGACCCGTGACTCACGATCGCTTTCAGACACAGCACATCATCAGCCCAGTGGTTATCCCAGACCAGAGGTCATGGTCTCTTGATTTAACGCCCCCATTCTCAGATCTGCGGCCTCGCAGCTGAGTAACCCTAAACTATTGTGTCCATTCACGTCGCTCTGCACCACCGGACCTCCTACCGCTACGACCGCCGTGTCAATCTCGGCCCACAGGTCGTGAGGCTGCGTCCCGCGCCTCATTCGCGCACCCGCATTCTCAGCTACTCGATGAAGGTCTCGCCGAAGACCCATTTCATCAACTGGCAGCAGGATCCGCAATCGAACTACCTGGCCCGCCTCGTGTTCCCCGAGCCCACCGAGGAATTGGTCTTGGAAATCGATCTGGTGGCGGAGATGTCGGTGCATAACCCGTTCGACTTTTTTCTCGAGCCGCACGCCGAAACGTTTCCTTTCGAATATGATCATGCGTTGGAGCACGAGCTGCAGCCGTTCCAGCTCAAGTGTCCGCTCACCCCTCATTTCAAAGCCTATCTGGACGAGGTCCGACAGGCGGTGCTCGGGCCAGCCAAACCGGCCGCAGCCGCCGTTCCCGCGACGCCCGTTCCGCATTCCGAAGTGCCCGGGGACATCCATCACGATGGAGGAATCCTGCCCCCGCCCCCTCATCCGGCTCCGGTGGTGACCATCCCGGAGGGACGCGTCCGCACTATCGACTTCCTGGTGGGATTCAATCGTCGGCTTTGGGAGGACATCAAGTATCTGATTCGATTGGAACCTGGCGTTCAAACCGCCGAGCAAACCCTTGCGCTCCGCAGTGGTTCCTGCCGCGACTCGGCTTGGCTGCTGTGCCAACTGTTCCGTCATTGCGGTCTGGCTGCCCGGTTCGTCAGCGGTTATCTCATTCAGCTGACGGCCGATGTTAAGTCCCTGGATGGTCCCAGTGGTCCGGAGCAGGACTTCACGGATCTCCACGCTTGGTGCGAGGTCTACCTGCCCGGCGCGGGTTGGATTGGATTGGATCCCACCTCCGGATTGCTGGCGGGGGAAGGGCATATTCCGTTGGCTGCCACTCCGGATCCCCAAAGCGCGGCGCCGATCTCGGGCGCGGTTGATGAGTGCGAGGCGGTCTTCGACGTCCAGATGAAGGTGTCGCGGATCTACGAATCGCCTCGAGTGACAAAGCCCTATACCGATGACCAATGGGCGGCGATTGTTCAGTTGGGGGAGGAAGTGGATCAGCGTTTGATCCAGGGAGATTGCCGGCTGACGATGGGCGGGGAACCCACTTTCGTTTCGGTGGACGATCGCGATGGCGCCGAGTGGAACACCGTGGCGATGGGACCCAACAAGCGTCTGCTCAGTGACCAGCTGATCAAACGGCTCAAGACGCAATTTACCCAGGGAGCGATGCTTCACTACGGCCAGGGTAAATGGTATCCTGGCGAATCGCTGCCTCGTTGGTCCTTCGCCGCGTATTGGCGTCGCGATGGCCATCCCATTTGGGAGCGTGAACAGCTGTTCGCCGACGAATCGCGCAACTATGGGCACGGTAGGCCCGAGGCGGAACGGTTCATGGAGGCTCTGTCCACCGCGCTGGGTTGCGGGACCGGATTCATTCTGCCGGCCTTCGAGGATGCCTGGTACTACCTGTGGAAGGAGCGGCGGCTGCCCACGAACGTGGACCCGTTCCAGTCCAAGTTATCGAATGAGGAGGATCGAGCGCGACTGGCGAAAGTCTTTGAACGAGGGCTAGATGATGTCATTGGGTACGTGCTTCCTCTGGGGCCGGGCGATGCAGCCGCGGGGCCTCGCTGGAAGAGCGGGCCGTGGTTTCTCCGATCGGAGCGGTGCTACCTCATTCCTGGAGACTCGCCCATCGGACTGCGTCTACCATTGGATTCATTGCCCTGGGTGACCGAGGCTGATTTTCCTTATGCGGAGGATCGCTCGCCCCTAGAGCTTCGCTCGCCTTTGCCGACTTCTTTCAAACCCCTGGCTGTTCCCCTGGATGCGGCCCGGACCGGAATCGGGCCGGGAACCGGCCGCAAGGTGGCACAGCTGGAGCAAGGAGTTCGGGAGCAGACCCCCATGGCTGTCCCTAGTCGAGGGCAATCCGCTCCCGGGGTTATCCGAACGGCTCTCTGCGTGGAGCCTCGACATGGACGTCTGTACATCTTCATGCCCCCGTTCGGAGTGCTGGAAGACTACCTTGAGCTGGTTGCCGTTATTGAGGACACAGCGGCGGCTTTGGGCCTGCCGGTAATCATCGAAGGCTATCCGCCTCCTTTTGACCCACGCCTCCGGGTCATCAAGGTCACGCCGGATCCTGGGGTAATCGAAGTGAATATCCATCCCGCGCAGTCCTGGCCGGAGATGGTGAAGACCACTGAGATTCTCTACGATCAGGCGGCCCAGGCCCGTTTGACGGCGGAGAAGTTCATGCTCGACGGTCGTCATGCCGGAACCGGAGGAGGTAACCATATCGTGTTGGGTGGCATTACTCCGGCCGACAGTCCGTTCCTGCGGCGTCCTGATCTCTTGCGAAGTTTAATCGGCTATTGGCAGAACCATCCCGCGTTGTCCTTCCTGTTCAGCGGCATGTTTATCGGTCCGACCAGCCAGAGCCCCCGGTTGGACGAGGCTCGCAACGACGCGCTGTACGAGCTGGAGATCGCCTGCCGCCAGTTGCCGGGGGCACAGGTTTGTCCGCCCTGGCTGGTGGATAGGCTCTTCCGTCACTTGTTGACGGACGCCACGGGGAACACGCATCGGGCGGAACTGTGCATCGACAAGCTCTATTCCCCCGAGAGTCAGAGCGGACGGCTTGGCCTGCTCGAGATGCGGGCCTTCGAGATGCCGCCGCATCATCGGATGAGTTTGGCACAGCAGCTTCTGCTTCGGGTGTTGATCGCGAAGTTTTGGGAACGTCCCTATCCGACCCACCTCGTGCGCTGGGGCACGGACATCCATGATCGGTGGATGCTCCCTCATTTCGTTTGGAAAGATCTTTGCGAGGTCGTGCAGGAGCTTCGTGACTCGGGATTCCGCCTCCAGTCCGAATGGTTCGCCCCACATTTTGAGTTCCGCTTCCCACTGCTAGGCGATCTGACGGCCTTTGACATTCAGTTGGACCTGCGGCAGGCCTTGGAGCCGTGGCACGTGCTGGGTGAGGAGCCCGGGGCGGGAGGCACCACTCGTTACGTGGACTCCTCCGTGGAACGGTTGGAGGTGAAGGCACGCGGCTTGATACCCGGCCGACATGCCATCGCCGTGGGCGGAATTGCGGTCCCGTTGCGACCGACTGGCACCAATGGTGAGGCCGTTGCCGGCGTGCGCTATCGCGCCTGGCAGCCGCCGAATTGCCTGCATCCGACCATCCCGGTTCATACGCCGTTGGTATTCGATTTGGTGGATCTTTGGAATCGACGATCCTTGGGTGGCTGCACCTACCACGTCATGCACCCGGGCGGTCGGAACTACGACGTCTTCCCGGTGAACGCCTATGAAGCGGAGAGCCGGCGGATGGCGAGGTTTTTCCGACACGGACACACACCTGGCCCGATGGAGCCCAAGGTGATTCCGACCGACCCTCACTTTCCGTTTACCTTGGACTTACGGCGCTGCTCATGAGTTGATCTCTGGGAATGAGTGGTGCAACTGAAATGGCCCCCGCAGATCCTGGAAACAGGATTCTGTCGAGGTACGCTCCCGTGCCCGACGCCTTTGACGAGATGTTGGAGGCTCCGGACAAGGTTCGACCGCACTGGAAGGTATTGGTCAACGCCTTCGATCGGCTGGGGCGGGATGAGTTAACGGCGCGCTGGGAGAATGCGCGTCGGATGATCCGCGAGCACGGCGTCACTTATAACGTCTACGGAGATCCGCAGGGCATGGATCGGCCCTGGGAGTTGGACATGATGCCCCTGCCGATCCCTCCCGAGGAATGGGTGGGATTGGAGCAAGGGCTCAGGCAGCGGACGCGCCTGTTGAACCTGGTTCTTGGCGATCTGTATGGGCCGCAGCGCCTGCTGCGGGAGGGGTTTCTGCCGCCGTCCCTGATTTTTGCCAACCCCAGCTTTCTGCGTCCGTGTCACGGACTTCGTTCTCCGGGTGATGTGTATCTCCACCTCCATGCGGTGGATCTGGCCCGTTCTCCTGACGGCCACTGGTGGGCGTTGGCGGATCGAACTCAGGCCCCGTCCGGAAGTGGCTACGCCTTGGAGAACCGCATCGTTCTGTCGCGGGTCCTGCCCGATGAGTTTCGGGACTGCCAGGTCCAGCGGCTGGCTTCGTTCTTTCAGATGTCCCGAGATACGCTGCGAAGCCTCGCGATGGGGAATCGGGACAACCCCAACGTGGTCCTGCTGACCCCAGGACCCCACAATGAAACGTATTTTGAGCATGCCTACCTGGCTCGGTATCTGGGGTTCACTTTGGTGGAAGGCGGGGATCTGACGGTGAGGGACCGGCGGGTCTTCATCAAGACCCTGGAAGGCCTGCAGCAAGTTGACGTGATCTTGCGTCGGGTGGACGACACGTTCTGCGATCCGCTGGAACTGCGCGGCGATTCCTTCCTGGGTGTGCCCGGGTTGGTCGAAGCCACACGGGCGGGGAATGTCACGATCGCTAACGCCCTGGGATCGGGTTTGGTGGAAAGCCCGGCTTTCATGGCCTTTCTTCCCAGCCTGTGTCGGCATCTGTTGGGGGAGGAATTGCTGCTGCCCAGCGTGGCCACGTGGTGGTGCGGGCAAGCCAAGGAACAGCAGTATGTGCTCGAGCATCTCGACGAGATCGTCGTGAAGCCGGCCTTCGGCACCGTTCGCGGTCTACCCTTCTTCGGAGAGCAGCTCGGGACTACGGAGCGAGCCGAGTTGGTTGCCATGATTCGCCAACGGCCCCACGAATTCGTCGGGCAGGAGAAGGTGGGCTTGTCGACGGTTCCCGTCTGGACGGACGGAGAGTGTGCCGCGCGCCGAGTGGTGGTCCGCAGCTACATCGCAGCCACCGGGGACTCGTTCACGGTGATGCCGGGTGGGCTGACGCGGGTTTCCACCAAAGCCGAGGACCCAGTCGTGTCCATGCAAAGCGGGGGCGGTAGCAAGGACACCTGGGTCATGTCCGAAGGGCCCGTGCTGCCGGTTTCCTTGCTGAGTTCAGCAGGACAGCCCATCGGGGTCACCCGTGTCACCACGGAGTTGCCCAGCCGTGTGGCGGACAATCTGTACTGGCTCGGACGCTATGCGGAGCGGCTGGAGGATGCCCTTCGCCTCTTGCGTTGCTTAGTCACCCGGATAGTCGATGAGGGCGCCGGGGAAGGGGTGTCAGGTCTCGCCGGCATTATCCGCTGGTTTGTGCGGCTGGAGCGGCTTCCGCCTCGATTTGAGACGAGTGTGACGTTGAAGGAGCTGGAGCATGCGGTTCTGCAAGGCGTCTATAGCCCTCATCGCGTGGGCAGTGTGCGTGAGATCGTGCTGCGGATCCGCCATACGGCCTCCATCGTTCGCGATCGCTTTTCCTCGGACACGTGGAGGATTTTGAACCAACTCCAGTTGGATTCGCGGACCCGAGCGGGACGGATCCCGATGGCCAATGCGCTCACCCTCCTCAATACTTTGATCATCGACCTGGCGGCGTTTAGCGGGATGGAGTTGGAGAACATGACCCGCGGTCATGGCTGGAGGTTTCTGGATTTTGGGCGTCGGCTGGAGCGTGGCATGAACCTGGCGACGACGATTCGCGCCGCCCTCGACACGGATCACCACGAGTTGGCGACGTTGGAGCCACTGCTCGAGGTGGCCGACAGCTCCATGACGTACCGCCGTCGGTTCTTCGCGCAGGCGCAGCTGGCACCGGTGCTGGAGCTGCTGATGTTCGACAAGGGCAATCCGCGCGCGTTGATGTTTCAGCTGAATTCCTTGCGTCAGCACGCCGCGAATCTGCCCACCGACCCCAATATGACCTTCGCCAACCCGGAGCAGCAGCGCATTCTGGCGTTGGTGAGACATCTCGAGGATGGTCAGTTCCCGGGGCTGTGCGCGGACTATGTCGGCGGCAACCGCGAACGATTGCTGGCGTGGCTTGACTTTTTTCCAGCGGAGTTTGGTCGGCTCTCCAACGATTTGACTCAGCACTATTTCAGCCATACGGTGGCCCGCGTGAGTTAACTGGGGGGACGCATGATTTACGAAATCACCCACACCACGACCTACGACTACCTTAATGCGGTGGCGCTCTCGCATCACCTGCTGCGCCTGCACCCGCGCGAGTCGCGGCCGCAGCGCGTGCTGACCCACCATCTGCAGCTCGATCCGCGTCCCACGATCATCCAGAGTCATGTCGACTATTTCGGCAATTCGGTTCGGTGTGTGACGGTGGAGGGTAGCCATCGGCGTCTCATTGTGCGTGCTTCCAGCAAAGTGATGACCGGGTTGGCGCTTCGACCATTGCCGCAGGAAACCCCCAGTTGGCAGACAGTGCGAGACTCTTGCCGCGGCGCGCAGATCGGAGCCGCCTTGGAAGCGAGTGACTTCCTGTTCGATTCTCCGCTCATCCGGACGCGGGAGGAATATGGTGACTACGCGCTGCCCTCGTTTCCGGCGGACCGACCCCTGCTGGAGGGAATCAACGACTTCACGCGTCGGATCCATCACGATTTCAAGTTTGATCCCAAGGCCACCACCTTGGCGACTCCGCTCGAGCAGGTCTTCAAGTCGCGTCGAGGCGTGTGTCAGGATTTTGCCCACCTCCAGATCGCCTGCCTGAGATCCCTAGGCCTGCCGGCCCGCTACGTGAGCGGCTATCTGGAGACTCAGCCGCCTCCGGGACAGGCCCGTTTGATGGGTGCGGACGCGTCCCATGCCTGGGTCTCGGTTTACTGCACTGGGCTGGGCTGGGTCGATGTGGATCCCACCAACAACGTGATGCCGACGACTCGACACGTCACGGTGGCCTGGGGACGCGACTATAGCGACGTCAGCCCTATTCGGGGTGTCATCCTAGGGAGCGGAGAGCATCAGCTGAAGGTGGCCGTCGATGTGGTGCCAGTGCCGGACTCCGACTAGAATCCTGCGGTTAGTGCTCGCAGGTGCAGCCGTATTCGGCGCGTTTGCACTCGCCGCAGACGCTCAGATCGAGCTTGAAACGGAGGTTCACGGGCTTGGCTTCCGAGGTTTGCCGGAACTGAACGACAATGTTATAGCCGTCGCCCGCCGGCAGCTTGGCCTTGCTGGTTAGCACATCCCCCTTTTTTTCGAACTCGAGCTTGGTCTTGCCGCTTTTGGCGTCGGCGATGACGACCACGCTTTGAGTGGTTGCCGCCACTGGCTTCATCTCTTCGTTGTAAAAGTGGATGGTGGCACTGTGGTCTTTCTCCACGACAAACTCAGCATGAGGCTCGGTCTTGTCGAGCAGGCGGCCCCCTTTGGGCGTGGCTTTGTGGGTGTGATCATGCTTATCAGCGGCAATCGCGGGCATGAGTCCGATGCAGAGGACGGCGGCGATTATCAGAATGCGGGAGTGCGTTTTCATAAGTGCTATGGGGTGGTGTTTGTGGGCGCGACGGGCGGGAGATTGCCTTCATCCGAAGGCCCTTCCATCGACGAGCTCTCGGTAGATTTGACCCTTCGTTCCAGCCATTCGTAGAACGTCGGCAGCAGGACCAAAGTGAGGAACGTGGAGCTGATAATTCCGCCAATCACAACGGTGGCCAGGGGGCGCTGAACCTCCGCGCCGGCACCGCTCGCGATGGCCATAGGAACGAAGCCGAGGGATGCCACCATGGCGGTCATCAGCTTCGGGCGCAGCCGGAGCAGTGAACCGTCCCAGACTGCGGTCCGCACATCCGCGCCGCGTTCGCGGAGCTGATTGAAGAACGTGATGATCATGAGCCCGTTGAGCACGGCGATGCCGGACAGGGCGATAAAGCCAACTCCTGCTGAAATGCTGAAGGGCAGGTCGCGCGCCCAGAGCGCGAACACGCCGCCGGTCACGGCCAGTGGAACTGCCAGGAATACCAGCAGGGACTGGCGCAAACTTTGCAGAGCTGCAAAGATCAGAACGAAGATGAGTCCCAGCGCCGCCGGGACAACGAGACTCAGACGTCGGCGGGCTTCGATGAGGTTCTTGAACTGGCCGCCAAACTCGATCGTGTAACCGTCCGGCAGTTTAATCTGATCGGCTATCCGCTTCTGGGCTTCCAGCACGAAGGTTTCCACGTCGCGTCCGCGGAGATTGACCATGATGGCAGCGCGCCGCTGGCTGTATTCCCGGGCGATCGCGGCGACCTGCTCGACCATTTTGAAATCAGCCATCTGGCCGAGAGTGAGCAGTCCGCCGTCGTCCAAACGAACTGGCAGCCGTTTGAGATCTTGGATCCTTTCCCGAGATTTTTCGTCCAACCGGATGACGATGTCGAAGCGGCGATTGCCCTCGATCAGCTTGCCGACCTCCTGTCCTGCGAGCGCAACTCCGACCACTCGATTGAGTTCGGCGGCGTGCAGATTGTATTTCCCCATCGCTTCGCGGTTCGGGACGATTTCCAACAAGGGAGATTTACCGAGGGCATCGAACTCGACATCCGCAGCACCGGGCACTGCCTCGAGGATTTCACGGATTTCCCCGGCGATCCTTTCAATCACCGAGAAGTCCTCCCCGAAGACCTTGACCGCCACATCCGCGCGCGTTCCTTCCAGAATTTCGTTGAAGCGCATTTCGATCGGCTGGCTGAACAGGTGTCCCTCGCCCGGAAGGTGCTTCCCGAGTTCCAAGGTCATCAGGTTGGCGAGCTCCTCCTTGCTGATCGTTTTCCCATCCACCTTTCGCCAGCGATCGAGCGGGTTAAACATGATGTAGGTATCGGCCACGTTGACCCCCATGGGATCGCTGGCAATCTCGGCTGTACCCAGGCGACTGAAGGTGTAGGCCACTTCGGGAAACTTCGCCAAGAGCAGCTTTTCGCCCTGCTGTTGCATCTCCAGGCTGGCGTCGATGCCGATGCTGGTGGTGCGGATCATGTGCGTGGCGAAGGAGCCCTCGTCCAGTTGCGGCACAAACTCCGCTCCGAGCCGGTTGAAAACCATGACGGAGAGAACCAGAAGCCCCAGTGCCGCGCTGGTGACTATCCAGCGAAATTGGAGGCCAAACCGCAGGACGGGAGCGTAGATGGCTTTGGCCCAGTTCACCAGAAAGCTGTCCTTTTCCTTTATATTCCCACCGAGCAGGTAGGAGCAAAGAGCGGGCATGAAGGTGAGCGCCAAGACCATGGACCCGACCAGGGCGAAGATCACGGTGATCGCCATGGGTTTGAACATTTTTCCTTCGATGCCGGTGAGCGCCAGGATGGGAACATAGACGACGGTGATGATGCAGACGCCGTAGAACATCGGGTTGGCCACCTCTTTCGCCGAAGCGAGGACCTCATGGATACGCTCGCCTGGGGTCAGGCGGCGTCCCAGTTTGTGCTGCTTTTCAGCCAGATGGCGGATGATGTTTTCGACCATCACGACGGCACCGTCCACAATGAGTCCAAAATCGATCGCCCCGAGGCTCATCAGGTTTCCGGAGACCCTGGTTTGCACCATGCCGGTCATGGCGAACATCAAGGACAGCGGGATGGCCAAGGCGACGATGAATGCCGCCCGCCAGTTGCCGAGCATCAGCAGCAAAACCGCCACCACCAGAATGGCACCCTCGAATAGGCTGGTCTCTACGGTGCGAATCGTGCGGTCGACGAGAATCGTTCGGTCATAGACCGGGATGATCTGAACATCGGACGGGAGCCGGGTTTGGATTTCCCCCAGTTTGTCTTTCACCCGGCGGGCGACGATGCGGCTGTTTTCACCGGCCAGCATCAAGGCGGATCCAAGCACGGTTTCCTCCCCGTTGTAGGTGGCTGATCCGGTCCGCACTGCCTTTCCAATGCCGACATCCGCCACGTCCTTGACGCGCAAGGGGGTGGGGCGCGAGCCGAACTTGAGCGGAAGCCGTTCGATGTCTTCCGTGGTTTGCACCCGGCCGGCCGCTCGAATCGTCACTGCCTCGCCTCCGAGGTTGATCAGGCCACCGCCTGCGTTCTCCACATTCTCGCCCACGCTTTCCGCGATCTCGCTGAAGGACATGCCAACACTTTTCAGTTTGTCGGGATTGGGTTGAATCACGATTTGCTTCTCGTAGCCGCCGGTGGTGTTCACTTCCGCCAGGCCGGGGGTGGAGCGCAACCTGGGTTTGATCAGGTAGTCGTGGAGGAGCTTCAGCTCCATGAGCTGCGCCTCGCGCGTCACCGGTTTGTTGGTGGCTCCCGGCTTGTAATCGACGACGTAGTAGAAGATTTCACCCAAACCTGTGCTGATGGGTGCGAGCTTGGGTGTAAGCCCGGGCGGTAAATCATCCAGTGCCGTTTGGAGACGCTCGCTGACCAATTGCCGGGAGCGATAAATGTCGGTCCCGTCCTCAAAGATGAGGTTCACCTGGGAGAGGCCAAACTTGGAGAGTGAACGCAGCTCCGTCAGTCCCGGCAGCCCCGACATCTCGTTTTCTATGGGGAAAGTGACTAGCTTCTCGATCTCCTCCGGCGCCAACGCGCCGACGGCAGTGTTGATCTGGACTTGGATGTTGGTGATATCGGGGACGGCGTCGATGGGCAGCCGAAGCGCCGACCACACGCCGATGGCGACGAGGAGGACCGTGGCCAGGAGCACGAACGCGCGCTGGCGCACGGAGAATTCGAGAAGGCGGTCAAGCATGGTGGGCAGGGGGTTAGTGGGAGTGGCCGCCGCCTTTGGTGGCGCGGAGTTCGATGAGCCACAGGGTTTGCACCGGCCGGCTGACCACCTGGTCGCCTTCCAGCAGGCCGTCGGTGATCTCCACCATGTCGTTGTCTTCGGCGCCGACCTTGACCGCGGTGCGCAGATAAGCGTCCCCATTGACCACGTAGACGAACGAGCCTTCCGCCGCGTGCAAAACGGCGGACTGGGGGATGGCAGCCTGAGCCTGGCTTTGGGGAATTAGGATGCGGGCAGGCACGAACTCCCCGTGCTTGAGTGTTTGGGTGGCGTTGGAGACTCCAACGATGATCTCAGGCTCGCCGAGCACGAGCGCATTGTGCACGGAGAGAACCACCCCGTTAAGAATGCTGTTGGTCTGCTTGATTACCTCGACAGCTTGTCCTGGCTTGGCGAGTGGAAGAGCGTCGGACGGCAGCAAACCCGAACCGTGGACGTCGCATCCGCTGTGATCGTCTGGGTTCGAAACATGACGGTGCTGTTCGCTGAAAACCTGGAGTGTGAAGCGGATTTGATGGTGAATGGTTTGAGGCGTGACTTCGACGACCTCCACCCCGAGGAGCTGCTTGGTTTCCTGGGTGAGAGTGACTCCCTGGCCTGCCTTGAACGAGGCGCCGGAGGGAGACGTCCCCTCATGCCCATGATGGTGTCCGTGCTCCTCCCCTGGGCCATGGTCATGGCCATGGCTGTGTTCTTTGCGGTCGCCGCAACCTGCCAGCACCATCCCGAGGAGGAAGAGGATGGGCAGGAATGGCAACGCGCGTGCGTAGGGCCTGGTCATCGGATTCCCTCCGTCCTGGGCGTTCCGAGAACCATGAGGGGCAAGCCGGTGAGTGACTCGAGTCGCATCGCGGCTTCGAGCGCCTCTTTTTTGGTGTCGAGTAACCCTTCCACCGCCTCGAGATACTGCTTCTGCAGCTCGACATACGTCGAAATTGGAACTGCGCCCAGCCGATAGTGACGGTCCGCCAACTCGGCTGCCTCGCGAAAATGCTGCACCGAATCAGGGCGCCATTTTTCCATCTCCTTTCGTTTGATTTCATAAGTCAGGGAGGCTTCGAGTGCTTGCCGCTGGATATCGCGTTCCGCAACCGCGAGCGAGATCTCCGCCTGTGCGTGTCGAGAGATGGCCGATTGGATATTGGCCTGATTGCGGTTCCAGAGCGGGAGAGGCAGTGAGATGCCGACGCCGATGACACGCTCGCGCTCGCCCGCCCGCTCTTCCGAGAGGGAGGGGCCTACCGAGAGGGTTGGGTAGCGCTCATTCTTGGCCAGGCTGACCCGGAACCCCTGCTGAGCCAGTTCGACGGCGCGTGCGCGCAGTTCGAAGTTGTTGGTTCGAGCGCAGGATCGCAGCATCTCCCGGTCGGGCACCGTTGGAAACATCAGCTGAGGCTGTTGCACGACCAGGGGGGCGTCGGGAGCGCTGCCGCGCAGTTGATTGAGTTCCAGCATGGCGGCTTGGCTGGCTAGCGCCGCCGCGGAGGCCTTGCGTTGGGCGTTCAGTTCGGTGGCCTCGATGACCCGCGTTTCCAACAAAGGCGTCAGTCCTGCGGGATCCCGCTGAATCAAGACCTCGCGCAGGTCGCGGAAACGCTCCGCAACTTCCATCGCGGCGGCCGACTTTTCCTGGGTGGCGAACAGGTTGAATGCCAGAGTGCGGATGCGACCGGCGAGGGACGCTTTAAATCGTTCCGAACCCAGCTCGGCCAGTTCGAGATCCTGATTCGCGATCGCTTTTCGCAGGGCGATCCGCCCGGGCCATTCGAAGGGCTGCACCACCGACACGGACCACGCCACCCCCTCGGCGCTGAGGCCGTTGCCGTGGAGTGTTTTCCGTCCGACGCTGCCGCTCAGTTCTGGGTTGGCCAACGAGGCGGCGAATTTTCTTCCGGCTTTGGCGGCACGGATCTCGACCTCGTAGAACTTGAGTTCAGGGTTGTTCTCCAAGGCTTCCACCACCAGCGCCTCGATGGTCCGCGGGCTGTTGTTGGTGGGGAAGGAGGCGACGGCAGCCTCCTGAGCCTGCCCCTCGTGCCCCGCCTGAAGGAATAAGACGAGGGCAGCCACCGAGACCGGTCCGCACCAATGAGTTGAATGCTTCATAACTTGCTTGAGACTGAGTCAGCACACGGAAATTCCAGACTGCCACGAAAACGGGATTTGTCGGCCGGCGCATCAGAGCGCTGGGCGGGACGAGCAGGGGGTAAGCCGTCGCAGGAAGCGATGGCTAACTAGGAAGCCGAAGCAGGAGCACGGACGGGAAGGGCGGTACGAAGGGTAAACTGCCAGCTACTGGGTAGATCCGGTGGAGCCGCCGTCAGGAGGTCGAGCTTGGGGTCGGGTGGCGATGCAGACTGAGAGACAACGAGTTCCTCCGCGGACAGCGCCCAGTTCCCCATCACGGGAATGATCTCTTGCTGGCGGGGTAGGTGGTACTTCGATGATTCGACCTGGCAGCAAGCCTCTTCGTGGCACGGTTCGTTACCGTCGTTTGAGGTGTGCGCCGTGTGGTGACAGCGGAGGAAGTCAGAGTCAAGGAGTGCGGCCAGTTTGCAGTGGGACGTCAGTGGCAGCCAGGCCAAGGCCAGAAAGGCGAGTAAGACTGTTCTGATCGTCCGCACGACGTTTAGATGGCTGAGGCCCCGGGATTGTTCAAGACATTCTTCCTGCCAAACAGGGGTTCTATCGGCGGCTCAATCGGGCACTTGATCGGAAAATAGCCGCGATAGGTCGTGGGGGAGGGGGTGGTGAGACTGGGACATCCTGCCCAAAAGCTCACTCGATGTCCTCCCGGTCCTTTTGCCTAAAAAGGAGAATGGAAACCACGGATTTCGCGGAGGACACGGATCCGCAAAGACTTGGAAGGAAGACCCTCATCACCCTGAGAGGGAGTGCGAACTCGTGCTCCAGAATGTCACAATGCCTTCTTAATCCGTGTCCTCCGTGAAATCCGTGGTTAATCCATTCCCGGTTTTGGGTTTAGCTCCGTGCAACTGGGTTTTTCGGTTTTGCCGCTTTGACCTGAGTGCGCTCTCCGGTGAGCAAATCGGTGGCGGTGACCAGGCTTTCGCCGGTTCCGAATCCTCCAGGCTTGGTGCACACCACCAACCCCGGGGAGATTCCTTCCTGGAGGCGTCCCCACACCAGCCCCGGTAGAAGTTCTCCTCCGATGGCGATTCCGGTAGTACCAAGCCATTCACAGACGAGGAGAGCGGTGTCGCCTCCCGACATCAGCAGGCTGCCGAATCTTTGCTCTGCCAGCAGTGGCTTGAGAGGCTTCAAACATCGTCTCAGGAATTCTGGCGCTGCTTGGTTGACCGGTAGACGCAGCACCACAACTCCGGCGCGGATGAGGGTCGACTCGAGGGCCAAGGGAAGGCTAGCAGTCGGGTTGAGCTGAAGTGTGAGTCGTTGCTGGGTGAGTGCTTCAAGCTGTTCAGCGGTCCTGGGATCATTGGAGCCGATGATCAACAACACTGGCTTCCGACCTCCGGGCAGAGGTGGGGAAGCCGGTTCCGACCGAACCCTTTTGCCTGGTGAATGCCCCGCGAGCATGGACTCACTTTTGAGGAGTTCGGCCAGTTCCACAGCCATGCCCGCCGATCCGGTCAGCAAGAATTCCCCGGGGTGGGCTTCGGCCCACCGGACTAGTTTCGATAGATCCTTGGCATCAGCCGCATCGCATACCCACACCGAAGGAGACCCGGGCAGCATTCGTTGGAGGCGGGTTGCCGAGATGGGTTGGTGCACCCAAAGGATGTCACCGCTCGTCTGGCCCTTGAAGCGCAGGCGGAGATCAACCGCCGTTTCGTTTCGGATCCAGAGCGTCCCATGAATGACGGTGCGTCCGTGCTTCGGATTGGCAGTGCAGATGAGGATCTTCGGAAACCCCAGGTCATCGCGCAGGGCCACCGCCTCGGCGAGGATGTTGCCCTTGGCTGTGGAATCCAGCTTCTTATAGCGGATTGCGTATCCTGCTCTGCGGAGCCGCTGGGAGGCTTGGCGGACTTTGGAGGCAGCGAGTTCAGGTTTTTCCTGCCGGGTATTGGTAGTGACACAGAGGACCTCGGCCTCGGAGGTGTTGAGTTTCTTTGAGTCGATCGCGACAGCGGATCTAAATCCGGCCGCGGCAAAAACCGCTGCCGTATCCGTCGCGCCAGTCAGGTCGTCGGCGATGATTCCTATGCGTTGCGGGAGCATGTCGTAGGCCGAGCATTTCATTCGGCCGTCCGCAAAGCAATACCCCCTCGGCTCCTTTCGGGGCCGAGGGGGTAGGGTGGTGATGAGTCTTGCGGCGGGTGTAGAGGGCTACACCCCTTTGCCGTTTATTCGCTGATGCGCACGATCGCGGGATTGCTGGTCCGCTTTTGCTGGCCGTTCACGGTCTGCATCCGCACGGACACACTATAGCTTCCGGCGTCGGAGGCCTTGACTCCATTGATGGAGAGGGAGGCGCCCGTGGCACCGTCGATCAGCTGGCCATCCTTCAGCCATTGGTAGCTGAGTGTGCCCACGCCAGTGGCCTCCACCGTCAGGGTGAGGTTGCTTCCAATCGCGGCAACCTGGCTTTCGGGTTGCCTGACCAGGGTCGGCTTTTGAAGCACGACCAACTGGGCGGGTTCCGTGGTGTCGGTGGCATCGGCATCCTGGACACGGACGGTGTAGATGGCTTGATCAGCCGGCTTCGCTGAGACGATGGACAGGGTCGACGCATTTTCATTCGCGATGGGCTCCCCATTCTTGAACCATTGATAGGTGACCTGACCCTCTCCTACCGCCAGCACCTCGAAGACGACCGGATCTCCTTCGTCGACGGTCTGAGTCACTGGGCTGGAGACGATCTTTGGCCCACTTCCCACGGAGACGACTTCCTGCGGAGCAATCAGCCGGTAGAACCGGACAGCAGAGCCTGGCAGCGGATCGAACACCGTTACGGCGGCGTCATTATTCGTGCGCCCGGGAACGTGCAACGCGGTCTGCCACGACCCACGGTTCAGTGCCTCGCGGAATTGCACCGTGTAACCTCGATCCTTGCGGGAGACCAAGGACAGGGACGTGCGGTTGGTGGTGGTTTGAATCGAGTCAATGCGCAACACACTGCTTGGGTTCTTGGGATCCGTGCCGGCGATGAACTCTTCCCGGTTGGTTCGCCCATCACCGTCATCATCCCGATTGGCATCGGTGGCATTGCTGCTGGAGAAACCATACAGAGCCTCCCATTCATCCCCGACGCCATCTTTGTCGGCATCGTTCATCACGATGAGCCGCACACTGAGGCTGTTGGTGCCGGTGGAGGTGGTCGCCATGTTTGTGACCGTGATTGAGTACAGACCGGCATTGGTCAGCTGGACATTGGTCAGACGATAGGTGCGATTCGTAGCACCGGTGATGTTCGAGAAGCTGGTGCCCGCGGCATTGGCTTTCCGCCAGCGATACGAGAACGGCTCCAAGCCGGCCATCTCGACTTCGAATTGAACCGTATCGCCCACCAGAGCTACCTGGCTCGAGGGTTGGTAGACAAAGGAGGGACGGACCAACACATTGAGACGCGCCGGATTGCTCAAGGATGAACCGATGGAATCCGTCACTTGCACGGTGTAGTTTGCTACATCGGCGAGCTGAACATTCTGCAGGCTCAGGAATCGATCGGTAGCCCCCGGAATGAGCTGCCCATCCCGGAACCATTGATACGACAGGTTCCCGCTCCCGGTTGCCTTGACGGAGAAGGTGACGTTAGTTCCCGGACGAACGTTCCTGGTCTCGGGATGGGTGATGATAGTGGCGGGTTGGAGCACGGTCAGGATGGCTGGATCGCTTGCGACCGAGCCGGCGGCGCCGATGACCACAGCGGAGTAGGAGCCAGCGTCCTCCATCACGAGCGGGTTGAGCGTGAGAGAAGTCCCGTTGGCGCCGGGCAGATTCCGGCCGTCGAACCGCCATTGATATTTGAGGGCACCTTCGCCGGTGGCTCCAACGGTGAGAGTCGTGGAGGTTCCGGCGACCACCGTTTTGCTCGCTGGTTGGAGGGTAATAACCGGTGCTTGACCGGTTGGCGTGTTCGCGCCGGGGCTTGGCAACGCACCTTTCCAGTTGGCGGGATCGTTTCCGTAGGAGGCGGTGTCGATTCGTTGGAGCGATGCGCCGGCACCATCCGCGCTGGGCGTCCAAGGGGAGTGGTCGAGGTAATCCACTTCATCCACGGTCACATAGGAGATATCGCCCGTGTCAGCATCCTCGGGGCCAGGCTTGGAGATGCGGACGTCGCCCTGATCGTTGTTCAGGTCGCCTTCCAGCGGTCCGAACAACCGGATGGATGCACTCACGCCAAACTTGGCTCGAAACGCGTCGGCCAGGTCCCCGGCGGCTGGGTCGAATTTGACCAAGAGGACCACTTCGCCGGCGGCCATTGCGGAGTTCGTGGGGAAGTTAAAGTCCGCGTCCCCGCGCACATGCCATTCGTTGCCCGAGGCAGCGTCATAGAGGGCGAGCGGCGCGCTCGAGATGTTCTGAATCTCGATGTATTCGTCCAGCGTGTTGTTCCAGTAGGCTCCGTTGGCCGGCAAGTCCGACGGATGGTAGTGGATTTCGCGGATGACCACTGGCCCGATCTTGGGGCCGGTGTTGGCGCGTCCCAGCGTGACTTCGCGTTGTGATGGGAACACCTCTTTGCCATGGGTCAGCAGGTAACGACCGAAGGAGACTCCGGGATCGGAGGCGCCGAAGTTGAACCCGTGGGCGTAACCCGTCAGCTTGCCCGCTGCATCGGCCGAGAACAGCCACACGCTGTCGCCATGGCTGCTCAAGCCGAAAGCGTTCGTGTCGAGGCTAGCGGCGTTGAAGAGTGTATTGGACACGGTCGAAAAGGCCCCGGCGCCAATAACGGTGTTGTTGGGAAACCGGTACTTGAAAGGCTGGCTCCGGTCATCGGTAAGGAACCATCCGGAGATATTCGCCGGAGCGCTGCTTCGATTCAGAAGCTCAATGCTGTCGGAGGCTTGTGATCCGGGATTGGCGAGGACCTCGTTGACGAGCACCAGCGGTAGTGCCGGGACGTTCGGACGTGAGAAACCGGGGGAGCCGCCAGCCGCGGTGCTCGCGCTCCAGGCTTCTTTGCTGCCATCGCCCGCTTCCAGATCGACCCGCTCCAGGCTGAAGCCCAGTCCATCGGTCGTGGGATGCCAGCTGTCACTGTAGGTGAACTCCAGCAGTTGGATGCCACGTGAATCCTCCAAACGCACGGTGTCACCCGCGTCGTTGAGAGAGCCGGTGAACACGCCGGCGATGCGACCCGCATTCCCATAGCGCGCCGTGTAGGCGGCTTGGTTTTTCACGAGGACCACGATCTCCTGCGGCTCCAGGGTGTAGATGCTGTTGTCGGTAAAGGTGAAGGTCATCCCTTTGGTAAATTTGGCCCCATAGAGGTCGAGCTTCTGGTTGGTTAGGTTTTGAAGCTCGAGGAACTCGAAGTCCGAGTTTGAGACCCCGGGGACTGCGTTGGTTTCGGCGCTGGTCGGCGCGGACGGGTGGAAGTTGATCTCGGTGACGGCGAGGTCGCCCGGTGCAACCCAGGCCTCCAGGGTATAGCGAGCCTTCAGCGGTCCGGACCAGGGCGAACTGATGGGCGGATTGCCGGCCCCGGTTAGATTCCGGTGAGCGAGATCGCGGACGCGGGCCACGAGTCGGGTTTCGGAAGTGATGGTGATCGGCTCGGTATAGGGGATGGCCTTGGGATCCAAGCCGCCGTGCAGCGCGCGCGGATCGGTGCCATCCAGGGTGTAGTAGATGGTTCCGCCGGGGGCCGCGTTGAGGGTCAGCTTGGTGCCAGGCGCCACCTGTCCGGAGGCGAGAGTGGTGTCAGGCTTGGGTTTGAAGTTCCCGTCCATGAACTCCAGCCGACGGCGCATCCAGTTCTTGAAGAACGCCAGCTCTCCTGCTTGGTTGCCACCCCGCTTCGCGTTCGACCAGCGGGTGAGGTCGCGTGCTGCCGATTCCTTCACCTGGTCGTTGAGACGGTCCATGGTTTCGAATAGCGCAGCTGTGCTGTACACACCTTCACGCAATTCCTGAAAACGGTCGATATAGGCCTGCCAAAAGTTTGGATCCCGGAACATGCGGTCCCACCAGGGGTAGTTAAAGAAATCCGTGCCTCCGTCCCCAGTCTGCGATTTCCAGACCAGCGGGTCAGCATCCCGGCCGTCGGTGGAGCCGAAGGCGCGGTCGAAGTCCCAGACCGGACCGAAGACCAGACGGCCACGCTGCCCGGGCTTGTCCCGTTCCTTGTAGAGATAGCCGCTGAGCCGGAGAGCATCGACGTTGAAGGAAATGACATTGATCAGGTGGTGGTCGATGGCTGCGCCGATATCCACCAACGGAGTGTAGCCGGTGACCGGGTTCGTCAACGTGGAGGCGCCTAGGGACCGTCCAAATTCATTAAACCAGGCGGCGATGTATTTCTCCTGGGGATCCCGCTCGGGCAGTGAGATGTCCTCGTACTTTGGCTCAATGTAATTGAGGGTTTGGCCCGCTGCGGTGAAGCCGGGCGTGCCTCCGAAATCGCGATCGATGCTCAACAGATAACCTCCGCTGACTTCGGGAGCCTGCACATCCACGCCGCTGAGCTTGTCGATGTCGACCCGGTTCGGTCCCACGCCGATTCGTTCCATGATGTTATAGACACCGAAGTAGTTGCGCGGGGCTATGATGGAGTTGGTGCTCGTACTAGCCCCTTCGTTGAGGTAGACTTCCGCGAATCGATAGCGGGAGGCGTAGCGCCCAATGTCCTCACTCATCTGGCTGGCCAGGGGGTTGTGAAAGAGCGAGGGATCGAAGTTGAACGGTGCGTGGAAGACCCACTCTGAGCCCTCGGGCATTCCGAGCAGCGGGATGTCGGTGTCGCGATTTTCTTCATCCCAGGCATCCACGGCCCAGTTGTACTTCGGGTTTCCTGCCGTGCTTGAGCCGCGGATCTTCAGGCCCGCGCGGAACACCTGGTCCGGCGCGTTGGTGAAGGAGGCTCGGCCTTGCACGGGTTGGTGCACGAAGAGCACGCAGGCGCGCTTCAGGGTTTGATCGAAGGCTCCCGAGTTGAAGCTGTGCACCAGGATCATGGGCAGGTCCGACGAGGCTGTGCGCATTTGAGCATTCAATCGCATGAAGGCCTCCGTCCTCACGGGGCCAGGGAGGAAGCCTGGATCGAAGAGCCGTGCGCGGACCTGGACACTGTTCGTAATCTGGATCGGACCACTGTAGAGCAGGGAATTGGTGGTGGGGACACTGCCGTTGATCGTGTAGTAGATCTTGCTCAAGGTCGTGGGCTCCGTCGAGGTCAGGACCAGTTCAAAGGGGTTGAAATACGTGGTGCTCGAGGTGGAGAACGTGACTTCGCCGGAAGCGCCTTCAAAGCCAACGGTGTTGGCGCCACCCGGTGAAGGCACCGGGAAGTAACGCTCGGAGGAGCTGTTGGTGCTGTAGCGGATGGCGGTGGACGTCAGCTCCGGCTGGATGAGGAAGTCGAGGTCGGTGCTGGAGCGGTTGAGACCATGAATCGCCAGGACGTTCTCCCCTTGCCGAAGGTTGCCGGAGAGATTCAGCGCGGTGAGCGATTCCGGGATGATGACCGCGGAATTGGTCCGGCTGGTTTGGGCGGTGCTGTTGAAGTTTGGAGTAGAGGTGTTGGTGAATCCGCGTCGGGCGAATTCGACTCCGTTGAGGTAGGCGATGAACCCATCGTCGTAGCGGATCTGCAAGGAGGGATTGGCAATCTGATTGAGGTCCGGGATGGTGAAGGGAATCCGTGCATACAACCCGCTTCTTTTGGAGGTGGCCTCAAACATCAGGGCCCGGGTGTCGGTGCCGATGAATGGGGTCAGCAAACTGGCGGGAACGCTATCGAACCCGAAGCCGGTGGCTCCGGTCCGCCAAGTGCTGTCGTTGAAGGTAGGCGAGGTCCAACGGTTGGCAGCCAGCGTGTTGGTGTGTGCGAAGGCGTTGTTGGTCGGGACCAGGTAACGGGCTTGAGCTCCGCTCGCTACCAGACTGGTGGTGGATAGAACCTCAGCGGTAAGCCCGTAGGAACGGTCCGTGGCCTGCGGACCGAACTCGAAGCCATGCGCGATCTGCCTATCCGGCTTCACCAGGTAAATAGCCTCTCCGGATTGCCCCAACCTGAAGTTGGTATGCAGGGGGGCGCCAGCCACCCGGCGATCGCGTCCGGAAGCCCAAATCAGCAGGTGACGACCCGCAGGCAGGTTCGTGGCTGGAAACTGCCATTGAGTCAGATTTGCCGCCGTATCCGTGAGGTAGTAACCTGCTAGATTCACGGGTGCGGTGCCTCCGTTATAGAGTTCCACATAGTCGGAGGACTCTCCGGCATCGTCTTTGATCGTGTTTGAGTTGGCGGCAAGGATCTCCGAAACGATCAGGCCGTCCTGGGCTAGGACGAGGTTTGAGGAGGTCAGGCCGAGGAGCAGAAGAAGGAAGCGCAAGGCTTTCTGGGGCTTCATACGTGATTGGGGCACAGTTGTTACGGCAGATGTTACGACGTTCGATTCCAGGGTTTAGGCCTGATTACTATGGACCAGAAGCTGCTGATTGGCCATCAGAAAAACGCGCCCCGTTGCGGGGGGATCAGAAGTGGGTGAGATTGGTTCTATGGGAGGCCCCTAGGATGGAGCAGCCATTGAGCATTTAGAAAGTCTCCCCGGCACTCCAACCGATTATTCCATACGTACGTATGAAATAATCGGTACGGCTGGGTCAGGAACTCCAGGGTTGCTCGACACTTCGCGTAGACAACCGGTTCGGGGGCCACCAATGCCGTCTCCCCCCCGCCCGGGGTCCCACCGGTCCCTCCCCAGCCGTGGCATCGCTAGGTGATCGCTCGGTGTTTTCGGAGGATCGATGACGGGGATCTTCGATCAGCCCGATCATCTCTATTACCCCCACCCCACGGAGGTTGGAACCCCATGGCAACACTCTGCCTCGGTGGCGCTTACATTTGAACGGCGGAGTTAACTTTGCACAAAGATCAGCTGGCGGTCGGCATCGTTGAGGGTCACCCAGCTCCCGGGGGCTAAATCCCCCAGGCGGATCTCTCCAATTTGAACTCGGATCAAGCGGAGCGTCGGATGTCCGACCGCGGCAGTCATGCGGCGTACCTGTCGGTTTTTCCCCTCCGTCAACGTCAGTCCGACCCAACAGGTGGGGATATTTTTGCGCATTCGGATGGGTGGAACCCGTTCTGGTAGTTTGGGTTGTGGCTCTAGAACCCAAGCGCGGCAGGGCAGGCACTGATGATCCGGGAGCTTCACGCCGCTCTGAAGCCGATGAAGGGCTTCCCCGGTGGGCCACTGGTCTACCTGGGACCAATAGGTTCGCCGATGCTGGAACTTTGGGTTGAGCAGGCGATGGTTCAGTTCCTTTTCGTCGCTGAGGAGCAGTAAACCTTCGGAGTCGGCATCCAATCTTCCCAGCGGATACACCGTCCGAGGGAAGCCGAATTCAGCCAGGGTTCGATGCGGTGAGCCGTCCGGGGTGAAGGCCGAAAGTACTCCGTAGGGCTTATGGAACGCCAGCACCATGGTTCTGTTCAGTCGAGGCCATACTTCTCAATCCAGGCCTGAGGCAGAGTACCGAAACTTAGCAGCCAATCATTAAAGCGCTGCAGGCTCCATTTCCGTCCCATCATCAGGCGCTGTCGAAGTCGCTCATTCTCCAGCCGGCCCAACCAGTAGCTCATGGGCACCGTCGGGGAGGCAGTGTACCAATTTACGTCGGCAGACGCTCGCGCGGAAGTGAAACCCAGATGCTTTTGCAAGTGCTTGACCCCCTGCTCATAGCTGTAGCGGCCGGTCTGCAGGCGGAGATCCACCAGAATTCGATGCGCTCGCCAGAGGGCATCGTGCAGTTGCTGCACCCTCAGCCAGGGCGAGCGATCCACCTTGAGGTCCACCATCATCTGCTCGCACCATAGAGTCCAACCCTCGTAAAAGACCGCGTGGGCGAACAGGCGTCGCCAGCGACGGGGGTGCTGATTGGCGGTGATGAACTGGAGGTGATGGCCGGGATAGGCCTCATGGGCGCAGGTAAGACTCAGCCCGAAATGCTGCTGTCGCTCGGCGCGCTGCTCAGCGGCCGTGGTTTTGGTGAGGCTGAGGTCGTTGACCCAGAAGATCCCGCGCTGTTTTGGAGCGAATGGTCCAGGTGAGGAATACGCCGCGGTGGGATATAAATGCCGCATGAACTCGGGCACGGGACGAACCTCCAGTGTCTCGTTGCGCGGAAAGCTCACTGCTTTTGAAGATCGGAAAGCTTCGGCCACGCGACGGGTCTCGCGTTGGTAAAACTTCAGCAGGTCCGGACCAGGATCCCATCCCGCCCGGGCATCGGCAATGATCTCGTCGGCGTGTTTTCCGGGACCGAAACGCGCGCACGCCACTTGGAGCAACTTGCCGATGCGTTCGGTCTCGGCGGTAGCGAGCGATTCGATCTCGCCCAGAGTGTAATCCAGGCCCAGTTGGTCCCTGACCCGTCGCGACATGCATTCGGGTCCGATGCTAAAGGACCCATTTTGCGCAGGTTTTCGCTCGAAAATCGAAGTGTGGTAACCTTCGCAGGCGCGGCTGGCCGCGTCGATGAGGGTCTCGTCGGTGCGGCTTGGAGCGTGGCTGCCCAGAAAATCTTTGACCGCCTTGAATAAGGACGGGGCTCCTTGGATGGTTTGATCCAGAATCCTTCGCCACACCGGTTCTGGGGATGTGACCAGGGATGCGGCTTCCGCGAGGTAGGCCGGGGCCAGTCGCAGGATCGAGCGTACGTTTTTTGCTGCCCGCCCGGGTTCATCTTCTCCGCGTTGCAGCTCATGCAGGAGCAAGTTCAACAATTGGTCCACGGCAGACGGATCCAGCTTTTGGCGTCCGCGCTGGTAGTCTTCACACTCGCGGAGCAGTTGACTGCGGAGGGCCAAGCGATCGAGGTGTTGCTCGTGGGAAAGGTCCCGGGGGTTGATTTCATTCAGCGCCATCAGAGTGCGGCGCCGGCGTTTCTCTTGCTTCATCTCGAAGGCTTCGCCGGTCTTCCCCAGCCTTCCTTCGCCGCTTCGCAGCCCGGAGTAGGTCGCAAACACAGGTTGATCGGCGAGGACTTCCTCGAAATACCGATCCAACACCCCTTCAAAGTGACTGCAGGATGAATTCATATGATCGTTAGGGTTCTGATACCGGTACCCGGCGGTCGCACCCGCGGCCGTCACAAGACATCGAAACCTACCAAAAGTGAACTGAAAACTGGGGTTGCGTTTTGGATTCGCACCTGACAACTGGCTTTTTTCCCCCTAGCTTCTCGCCATCGCACATGTTTGGACTCTCAATGATGCAGGCTGGCGTTGGCCTAGTTGCTTTGGGTTTTGTGGCCATGAATGCGCTGGCCTATCGCCATGCGCGTTCCATGCTGCGGTTTTCCTCGGCCCGTGAAAAGACCGGCAAGCCGGAGACCCTCAGTGTTTCACAGAAGTTGAAAGTGCTGCTGAACGGGGTGGATCTGCCCAGGCCGCGAACCTCCGTGTCGGCGGAAGCCCTTGGTCCAGACGCTCGCTCGGTTCGTATTCCGGTGGCGGAATCGGTCCAGCTAGGCGGGTGGTACCGGTGCCAACAGCGTGGGGGCCCTTTGGTGATTTTTCTCCACGGCTACGCCTCCGAAAAAAGCGGACTGTTGCCGGAGGCCCTGGCGTTTTTGGAACTGGGATACTCGGTCTTACTGGTAGATTTCCGAGGATCGGGCGAATCCAGTGAGGCTTACACCACGATTGGGCTTCGTGAGGCGGAAGACGTAGTGGGAGCCGCGCGGTTTGGCCGCGAAGTGTTGGGCCACTCCCGGTGCATCCTCTACGGTCAATCCATGGGAGCGGCTGCGGTGTTGTGTGCCATCGCCCGGCATGGGTTGAAGGTCGACGGAATCATTGTGGAATCTGTGTTCGACCGGCTTTCCACCACCGTCAAGCACCGGTTCGAAGCCATGGGTCTTCCGACCTTCCCTTTCGCCCAGTTGCTGCTGGGCTGGGGAAGTTGGCAGATGGGCTTCAACGGGTTCTTGCACAACCCCGTCGATTACGCCCGTCACGTTACCTGTCCGGCCCTGTTCCTGCACGGGGCCGCCGATCCCCGGGCTCGTATCGAGGAAGCGCGCGCGGTCTTTCGGGCGATTTCAGGCCCTCGGGTCATGCAGGAATTTCCGCAGCTCGGACACGCTTCCTCCATTGAAGTTTTTCCCGAACAATGGACCCGTGCCGTTACCGCATTCCTGTCCACAATTCCGAATCTTTGAATAGGCATTTCTCTCGCCCAGTTATACTATAGGTGAGTCACCAGGACTCCATCGATTACCGGAAAATAGTCATCACGTTGCCAACAGACCGACATGAATTGCCCATTGACGCCTCCTGCGGTTGACGCCCCGGGATTTTCCCCCGCGCCCTCGGCATTGTTCGCCCGGGGAATCGCCCCGCTGGGCGGGCTGTGGCTTGCCGCCGTCGCGTGGTTGGCCGTGTTGGCGGCGCAGTTGGCCCAGGGTGCATCGGATCGAGTGGATTTTAATCGAGATGTGCGTCGGATTCTGTCGGAGAATTGCTTTCGCTGTCACGGACCGGATGCGAATGATCGCAAGGGGGGCAAGCACGGTTTGCGCCTGGATGTGCCTGAAGGCGCCCTGGAGGATCTCGGTGGTTTTCAGGCGATTGTGCCTGGCCATCCGGAGAAGAGTGCTCTGATTTCCCGGATCGAGACTCAGGATCCTGACGAACTGATGCCTCCGCCGAAAGGTGGAAAGCGTTTGAGCTCCCAGGAGGTGGATATTCTCCGGCGATGGATCGCCCAAGGCGCACCGTACGCTCGGCATTGGGCTTATGCCAAACCCGTTCGCCCCCCGTTGCCCGAGGTCAAGCATGCTCGGTGGCCCCGGAACCCGATCGATGCGTTCATTTTGGCGCGCTTGGAAAAAGAGGGGTTAGGACCGGCCCCGGAGGCGGACCGGGCGGCGCTGCTGCGTCGGACGGCGCTGGATTTGACGGGGTTGCCACCCTCCTTGGAGGAGGTCGACCGCTTTGTGAAGGACACTGGTGAGGGCGCCTATGAGCGGATGGTCGATCGGCTCCTGCAATCGGATAGTTTCGGGGAGCATTGGGCTCGGTTGTGGCTTGACCAGGCTCGGTATGCGGATTCCAGCGGTTATGCTGACGACCCCGGTCGTACGATCTGGGCCTACCGGGACTATGTGATTCGAGCTCTCAACTCCAATAAGCCCTTCGACCAGTTTACCCTCGAGCAGATTGCCGGAGACCTGCTTCCGGATCCCACGGACGAGCAGCTGGTCGCCACTGCCTTCCATCGCAACACGATGACCAACAATGAGGGGGGGACTAACGACGAGGAGTTTCGCAATGTGGCTGTCGTGGATCGCGTGAATACCACCATGGCCGTCTGGATGGGGACTACGATGTCCTGTGCTCAGTGCCACGATCATAAATACGACCCTATCAGCCAGGACGACTATTTCAGGCTCTTTGCGATCTTGAACAACACGGCCGATGCCGATCGGAGCGACGAGTCTCCTTCGTTGAGTCTTTTTACCGAGGAGCAAAAGAAGCTCAAGCGGGAGCTTAAGTCGGAAATCGCGGCTTCGGAGAAAATTCAGCGCACCTCGACCCCTAAGCTGACCCGGGCACAAGCCGAGTGGGAGGCGCTCTTCCAGACAGAGATCCCTTGGAGCGTTCTGGTGCCGGAGCTGGTCCGGTCGACTTCGGGCGCCAAAATGGCCATTCAGGATGACGGTTCGGTCCTGGCGGATCGTGGGGGCAAGACCGATACCTACACGGCCGTGATCCCGGTAAAGACCAACACGCTTCTTGCCGCACTTCGCCTGGAGGCCTTGCCCGATGAGCGCCCGCCCGGTCGAGGAGTCGGCCATGCCGGCGGCAACTACCTGCTGAGCGGCGTTCGGGCTGAGTTGATGCCCACGTTGGAAGTCCGAGCTTCTGCGCGTTACCTTCGGATTGAGCTGCCAGGAAAGGAGAAGATCCTATCCCTGGCGGAGGTTCAGGTCTTCAGTGGAAGCAACAACGTAGCCCTCCAAGGCAAGGCCACGCAGAGCACTACGGCCTATGAAGGAGCTGCCGGCCGAGCGATCGATGGGAACACCGATGGGCATTATGAGAAGTCCAAATCGACCACGCACACTGAGATTTCCACGGATCCTTGGTGGGAAGTGGACTTGCAGGGGATGGTGCCGATCGATCGATTGGTCCTGTGGAATCGAACGGACGGAGCGGATGACCGGCTCAAGGGATTTAAGGTGACTCTCTTGGATGAATCGCGCCAAGGCGTTTGGCAGCGATTGGTTCAGGAGGTTCCACGCCCGAGCTTGCAGCTGGTTCCCAACGGTGGACGGACGATCCCGCTGAGCTTTGCCTCGGCGAGCTTCGCCCAGAAGGACTTTCCAGCCTCCGCCGCCGTGGAAAACCGTGATCCTGCCAATCGGGGCTGGGCGGTGGCTCCTCGTCTCGGGGAAGCTCATTCGCTGTCGATCCTGCCGGCTGACGGCGTGCCGCTGGCCTCCGGTTCCAATCTGGTGATTCATCTCGATCAGGTTTCCAAGCATGAGTACGCCACGTTGGCTCGCTTCCGTCTCTCCATGTCGGCCGATCCCCGAGCCCTTGAAATCGTGCGCACTCCTCCTGCCTTGGTGGCTCTGCTGAAGCTTTCCCCGGAAGCACGGAGCGCGTCCCAGGTGGAGGAGTTACGGTCCTACTATTTATCGATCGCGCCCGCTCTCAAACCAGAGCGCGATCGGTTGGCTTCCCTCAAAAAGCGATTGGAAGAAGTCCGCCCGTACAGCACCGTTCCGATTCTTCGGGAACTCGCCAAGGACCAGCGTCGAAAGACTCATTTGCAACGGCGTGGGAACTTTCTCGATCTGGGGCATGAGGTTACGGAGGGATTGCCGGGGGCTTTCCAGACGGGAGAAGCGCCCGCACCCGAGGGTCGGCTCTCGCTGGCCCGCTGGTTGGTCAGCCGGGACAACCCTTTGACCGCCCGAGTGGCGGTGAACCGTTTTTGGGAGGCGATATTTGGAGTTGGTATCGTGCGGACGAGCGAAGAGTTTGGAGCTCAGGGCGAGTTGCCTTCGCATCCGGAGCTCCTGGACTGGCTGGCAGTGGAGTTTATGGAGAGTGGCTGGGATACCAAGGCCCTGTTGAAGCGCCTGGTCACCTCGGCATCCTATAGGCAATCGTCCAAAGTGACGGCGGACTTGTCGGCCAGGGATCCGGACAATCGGCTGCTGGCCCGCGGTCCTCGATTTCGCTTGGCTGCTGAAATGATCCGCGATCAGGCCATGCATGTCAGTGGGCTGTTGAGTCCCAAGATGTATGGTCCACCGGTCAAGCCTCCGCAGCCACGCATGGGGCTGTCGGCCGCCTTCGGCAGCGGCACCGACTGGGAGACCAGCAGTGGGGAAGATCGCTATCGGCGCGGCATTTATACGACCTGGCGCCGGTCGAATCCCTATCCCTCAATGGCTACTTTCGATGCTCCCAACCGGGAGGTGTGCACGGTTCGTCGTGATCGCTCCAACACTCCGCTGCAAGCGCTCGTGACTTTGAATGATCCTGTTTACCTGGAGGCGGCCCAGGCGTTGGGACGTCGCATGGCCAGCGCCGGGGCGACCCCGGCCGACAAGGCGCGTCATGGATTTCGTTTGTGTCTCAGCCGTTCACCGGCCGAGACGGAGCTGAGCGCGTTGCTGAAGCTCTACGCGCGAACCTATGAACGCTTCGTGGGCGATGCCTCACGAGCGAAGGAACTGGCCGTCGCCTCCATGTCCGAGGCGCCGAAGGGCGCGGATGTGGCGGAGTTGGCGGCCTGGACGGTGGTTGGCAATGTCTTGCTGAACTTGGACGAAACGTTGATGAAGCGCTGATCGCATCAGGAATTCCTATGATCCCCCATCTCGAAGCCTTACAGAACCTGACTCGGCGGCATTTTTTACATCGCTCTGCCAATGGAGTGGGAGCCTTGGCTCTGGGATCGCTGTTGGCCAACGCCTCGCGATCCGATGCCATCCCGGCGGCTGATCCGCTGTCCCCCAAACCGCCGCATTTTCGAGCACCCGCCAAAAGGGTGATCTACCTGCACCTGACAGGATCGCCGCCGCACTTGGATTTGTTTGACTACAAGCCTGAGTTGGTGAAGCGAAACGGGCAGGATTGCCCGGACGCGTTTTTGAAAGGCAAGCGGTTCGCTTTCACCTCGGGGACCCCTAAGCTGCTGGGCACCCCGCGTACCTTCAAACAGTATGGTCAGGGGGGCGTTTGGCTGTCGGATGCCCTGCCGCACTTGCAGGGCGTCGCTGACGATCTGTGCGTGGTTCGTTCCATGACCACGGACCAGTTCAATCATGCGCCTGCTGAGCTGTTGGTCTACACCGGCTCTCCTCGGTCTGGGCGACCGTCCTTTGGATCCTGGGTGACGTATGGATTGGGGTCGGACAATGAGAATCTGCCCGGCTTTGTCGTTCTGATTTCGAGCGGGGTGCAGCCGAACGGCGGTCGTAACTCCTTCGGTAGCGGTTTCCTCCCTTCGGTGTATCAGGGAGTCCAGTGTCGTTCCAAAGGCGATCCGGTGCTTTACGCCTCGGATCCGGCGGGATTTGATCGAGAACTGCGACGCATGAGTTTGGATACGCTCAGGGATTTGAATCAAATTCAGGGGAAGGAGCTAGGGCATCCCGAAACCCAGACCCGTATCGCTCAGTACGAGCTGGCCTATCGGATGCAGGTTTCCGTTCCTGAGGTCATGGATATTAACCGGGAGTCGGCCGATACCCTGGCGGCGTATGGAGCGAAGCCGGGGGAAGCCAGCTTCGCCAATAACTGCTTGCTGGCCCGGCGTCTGGTGGAGCAGGGGGTCCGCTACGTTCAGCTTTTTGATTGGGGCTGGGATTTCCACGGTACAGGCCCGAGTGAGGATATCCGGGATGGACTCACCAAGAAATGTGCGACGATGGATCGGCCGGTGGCGGCTTTGATCCGCGACTTGAAGCAGCGCGGCCTTCTCGATGAGACGTTAGTGGTGTTGGGCGGCGAGTTCGGTCGAACTCCGTTCCGAGAAGGACGGACCGCCAAGAGTGATATCCTCGGCCGCGATCATTTCCCGGACTGCTACAGCATGATGCTCGCGGGTGGCGGCATTCGCGGCGGCACGATGTATGGGGAATCCGATGAGCTGGGCTTTAGCGTCGCCCAGGACAAGGTCCACGTTCACGATCTTCAGGCCACGATGCTTCATCTCCTGGGATTCAATCACGAACGTCTCACCTACCGGTTCCAGGGCCGGGACTATAGGCTCACCGATGTCCACGGCCAAGTGGTTCGCGGAATCCTTGCCTAATACGTATAGCCGACGCCCAGTTCCAACCAGAGCCCGGCGCTCATGCTGAGCTTCGCCTGTTTGTTTTGCGCTCGGATGGTTGTTCCTTGCAGATACTGATATTGCAGACCTCCAAACATGCTCCACTTCTCGTTAAAGGAGTAGTGAACTCTGCCGTCGATGTAAGCACCGAAGGAGACCGAGCTGTCGCTGTCTGAACCCGAGGTGGTCCCTCCGGCAGCGAACGTATCTCGATAACTGAAATCTGCGTTGACCAGCGTCAGGGCAGGGCCTGCGCTCAAGGAAAACGCCCACTTATCCCCGGCGGGATAGTGCAGGTAAGGCCCGAACCGCAGGCTAACCAAGGTGGCTTCCAGATCGCGGGATCCGCGAATCGTTCCCGCGGTCGTCGAGGTGGTACGCCCCGAAGGAACATCGTCCAAGAGCGGCCCCGGTCCGATGAATGAGCCCCCGTAGGGGCCTCCTGGTGGAATGATACCACCCAGGCCAAAGGTATCGGTGATCTGGGTGAGGGTGCCATTGCGGGCTCGTCGATCGGAGATGTCCATCAGCCCCATTCCAATCGCACCCTCAATGCCCCAAAAGCTTTCTCCGAGCTTCCCGATGTCGCGCCCATAGCTCAGCTCCCAACCGGGCATCCCGTCGCTCTTCGCCCCTTTGCTGGCCTCGCTGGTGGAACTCGTGGTTGCGTGCATCAGGATCGATCCGGCGCCTGCGGGATCGTACTGGGTGTTATTGTCGTATCCCCAGTTCCAGGTGGCGCCACCCGCGTTGCCGTTGGAGTCGACCCTCACGTAACCGTCATCGTAGTTGCGATCAATACCTCCGCCGGCGCCAGGTGCTGCTGGTGCGGCAGCGGTGGTGGGGCGGGCGTCCGAAAAGTCGGCTTTGAGGTTGAACCCGAACTTCGCGCGCAGCCCCCATCGCGAGAGATGGTCGCCCTCGGCTGCCTGGGTGGATGAGTAAGCCCCCGCAGCCAACGCGAGGACGGAGAGCGCTTGTGTCGAAACTGATTTCATAAGTCCGTTATGTTTTGGGTTTAAAGGCATTCCGTGCCACCAGCTTATTCGGGAACCGTAAATACGCGATAGAGACGCATGGGTGTCTCCGAGGGAGCGGTATCCGTTTTCGGAGGGCCATCGTCGAGCCATTGCAGGCGAGTGTTCACGGCCCGAACAATCGGCTGAGCGCGACTCCAGGTCTGGCCGTCGTCACTATATTGCACCTGATAGACTTTCCCAGGCTCGCACACGAACTCGAGCAGGAAGCGGTTTGGCGACAAGACCACGGTGCGCGAGACGTCAATAGCCACGCCTTCGGCCACGACCGGGAGCAGGCCGCCGCCGGTTCGCATGATGAGCCTTGGGTTCGGGATCTTGGCTCGTTTGGGCAGGTAGTACTCGATCGTCAGCTCGCGGCTTTCTCCGGGTTGCAGCGTTTCGTTCAACTGCACAAACGGAACGCCTTCCTCGCTGCCGGCGGCATTGTAGACCGTTCCACCCTCTGGCAGATCATGGAAGAGCACCCGGACCCTGGGCTTGGGCGTGGTTCCGTTGTTGGTGACTTTCAACCGCTGTTCGAGCAATCCGGTCTGGCGGTTGAGCTTCATTTCCGTTTGGAATGAAGCGATCAGATCGTCCGACGGCAACTCTTGAACCGGGGTCTGGATCTCAGCCGAGTTGTTGGTCACGTCCGGATCGGTGGCGCCTTCGCCTGCGATGATGAAGCGATTGGTGAGGGTGCCGGCGACTTCCGTGCTAAACACGAATCGCAGGGGCAGGCTCGCTCCCGGCTCGAGCGCCCCCAGGGTGCAGATAAGCACGTCGTTGGTAGCGATGCATGGGGCGTTGGTGCCATTCATAGTCACGGAGACAAGTCGCGCCCCGAGGGGGACAGTGTTCGTAAGGAAGAGCCCACCCATCCGGTCGGGTCCGCGGTTTGTCAGCGTCAGGTTGTAAATGGCGTCCTGACCGACCAGCACGGAGAGCGGCCCTGTCAGTTGGGCAATTCCCACGTCGGCTAGGAGTGTGGCCTCGTCATCATCCTGAATCTCCGCCGAGGCTTCGAGGGTGGCGATTGCGGCGTTGATGGAGTCCCGCAGTCGCACCTTAAAGGACTCAATGGGTTCCGCCGTGGAGTCATCCACGATCGGAATCACCAAGGCCTTGGTGGTCTCGCCGGGTTGGAAGGTCAGCGTTTCGGTGGTTACCCCCAGATAGTCCTCACCGGTCGTGGCCGTTCCATCCACCGTCCCCCAGCTCACGATCACGGGGAAGCTCACTGCACGGGAAAGAGTGACTGCGAAGTTTGCCTGGACCCCCGGCCCTTCCGTCACGGAGGTGTCCGTGACGGTGATCGTGGGTTGGTCAAGCACGGTGGAGCCGAGTACCTCGGTAGCAGGTTCGATCTCCCTACCTCCACTGGTGCCGGTGGCTGTGACGCTATCCAGAATCACACCCGATTGAGTCGGGATACCTTCGAACACGACGGTGATTCCCTGTCCCGGAGCCAAGGTGCCAAACTCGCAGCTAAACTCTCCGTTGGTGAGAACGCAGCGATCTCCTCCTACTTTGATCACGACATTCGATAGGCCGGGCGGCAGCAGGTTGACCAGGCTGACGAGGTCGACGGTGCCAGGCCCGTCATTGGTAAGTCCAATGGTGTAGGTCATGGGGAGACCCACTGTTGCCGGCTCGGGCGCGCTGGTCAGAGTGATGGACAAGGTTGGGAGTTCTCCTTCGTCGTCCTCGTCCGCATCGGTGAGTTGCGCGATGCCATCAGGCTTCCCGATCTGCGCATTCACGGGCGTGGAGAGACTTACCGTGAACTGCTCATCCGCTTCGGCGACGCTATCGTCGATCAAGGGAACGGATATCGTCTTGGTAGTTTCGCCGGGGTCGAAGGTCAACGTTTGCCCTGTAGTCCCGGTGAAGTCGGATCCGGCCTTAGCGGTTCCATCAACTGTTCCCCACATGACGGTAACCGGTTCGGTCGACGGGCGGGACAAGGTGACCGTGAAGGTAGCCAGAGCTCCTGGGCCTTCTGCAACCGTCGTATCGCTGATGCTCAGGATGGGTTGGGCGAGGACCGTCGTCTCCAGCTCCGCAGTCGCTGGAACGACCGGCCGTCCCGCGCTGGTGCCGGTGACCACCACCATGTCGACATAAGTCCCGGCCTGGGTTGGTACTCCCTCGAAAATGACTTCGACCACCTGTCCCTCGGTCAGGGTTCCCAGTTCGCAACTCAGGGTGTCATCCGCGATCACGCAGAGATTGCCGCCCACTTTGATCACCACATTGGACAAGCCGGGGGGAAGCAGGTTCGCCAGCGAAACTGCGTCGATCGTTCCCGGTCCGAGATTGGTGACGGACAGCGTGTAGGTGATCGGGCTGCCGACGACCCCGGTGGTTGGCGAGCTGGAGATCCCGACGGCGAGGATCGGCAAGGGTGCCGAATCATTGTCGAGCAGTTCAGCTACCCCTTCTGCCTTGCCAATCTGCGCATTGATCGCGCTGGACAGGCGCACTGTAAACTGCTCGGGGGACTCCGCCACGTCGTCGTCCAGGATCGTGATCGAGACGGTCTTGCTGGTTTGTCCCGGAGCGAAGGTGAGCAATTGGCCGGTCATGCCGGTGAAATCGGTTCCGGCCTTGGCCGAGCCATCGATGGTTCTCCAGGTGACGAGAGCGGGCAAGGTTGAGGGGCGGGAGAGGGTGATGGTGAACGTGGCCTGCGCTACCGGGCCTTCCGTGACGGTGGTGTCGCTCATGGTGAACACGGGTTGGTCGATGACCCTGGTTTCCTGAGTGACTGTGACCGGCACCACCGGCTTGCCACCGCTGGTGCCACTCGCCGTGACGGTGTCGATGTAGACGCCGGGTGTGGTGGGAATGCCCTCGATCACGACAGTGAGAACTCCGCCTTCGGGTAGGCTGCCAAACTCACAGCTGATCACACCGTCTACTATCGTGCAGGTGTTGCCTCCGACCTTGATGACCACATTCGAGAGCCCTGGAGGCAACTGGTTGATCAAGCTGACGGCATCCAGGGTGCCTGGCCCGAGGTTGGTGACGGAGATGGTATATGTAACCGGGGTGCCGACCGTCACTGGGTTGGGCGAACTGGTGACACCCACGGCCAGGACGGGGAGAGTGGGCTCATCGTTATCCGTGAGTTCGGCGGTGCCGTCCGCGCGACCGATCTGTGCGTTGACCGAAGCGGAAAGGTGGACGGTGAACTGCTCGGGGGATTCCGACAGCGTGTCGTCGACAATCGCCACCGAGAGCGTCTTGGAGGTTTCGCCAGGTGCGAAGGTCAGCGACTGGGAGGTGGCTCCGGTGAAGTCGGATCCGGCCTTCGCTGTGCCGTCGACGGTGGACCAAGTGACCGTGATGGGGGTGGTGGAGGGTCGCGAGAGGGAGACGGTGAAGATGGCCTGAGCGCCTGGACCTTCGGTGGCCGTGGTGTTGCTGATCGTCAGGATCGGTTGGTCGAGCACCTGAGTTTCGTGAAGGACGGTGACGGGAGCCACCGGCTTGCCGCCACTTGCGCCACTCGCCGTCACGGTGTCGAGGTAGACGCCGGGTGTGGTGGGAATGCCCTCGATCACGACGGTGAGAACTCCGCCTTCGGGTAGGCTGCCAAACTCGCAACTGACCTTGCCGTCGGCGAGAGTGCAAGTGTTGCCGCCCACCTTGATCACGACATTGGAGAGGCCGGCAGGCAACTGATTGATCAAGCTGACGGCATCGAGAGTTCCCGGCCCTAGATTGGTGATGGAGATCGTGTAGGTGAGGGGGATGCCGACCGTGGCTGGATTGGGCGAGCTGATGACCCCCATCGCAAGGACGGGCGCTCGTGTGGTGTCGTTATCGGTGAGTTGCGCCACACCATCGGCCTTACCGATCTGCCCGTTGGTGGGAGTTGAGAGGTGGACAGTGAACTGCTCCGGTGATTCCGCCACGCTATCATCCAAGATCGGGATCGAAAGCGTCTTGGTGGTCTCGCCTGGAGCAAAAATCAGGGTTTGGCCGGTGGATCCCGTGAAGTCGGAGCCGGCTTTCGCGGTGCCATCGACCGTGCCCCACACCACCGTGATCGGGAATGCCGACGGCTGAGAAAGAGAGACGGTAAAGGTGGCTTGGGCTCCTGGGCCTTCGACAGCCGAGGTGTCGCTGATCTGCAGGACCGGCTGGTTGACCGCCAGGGTTTCATGGGTGGCAGTGACTGGCTCGAGCGGTTTGGCGTTGCTGATGCCGTGGACAGTCACCGTATCGACATAGATTCCAGGCCTGGATGGGGTTCCTTCGAACACCACGCTCACGACCTGTCCGTTGGTGAGGGTGCCCAGGGCGCATAGGAGTTTGCCGTCGGTGATCAGGCACTGCTCAGAGCCTACTTTGACGACGACGTTGTTGAGGCCTGAGGGGAGTTGGTTGATCAGGCTCACCTCGTCCACCTTGCCCGGCCCGAGATTGGTGATCGAGATTGTGTAGGTTAGGGGGGTGCCGACGGTGACCGGGTTGGGCGAGCTGTTGAGGCCGACGGCCAGTTTGCCCAAGGTCGAAGTTGAGCTACCCGTGATGCGACGGCAGGGCGAGAATTCTGAAGTGCGTCCGTCCACGGTGGTCGCTGTGGCGGTAACGTAGGTGTCGGCCATCAAGGGTGGGCTCACCTGGAGGGTGAAATCGGCGTTCCAGAGTTTGTTTACCTGGGTGAGGACTCGCCCCAGATGGCGCCGCCCCTCTCCTCGCCCCGAGGGATCGCACTGATCGACCGCGTAGAAATCAATGTAGAATGACTCGCCGGCCTTGCTGTGGAGGCAACCGACGATGAATGTGGAACTGGGCGTGCTAAAGTCGTCGATCAGGACGGGGGAATTGAGTAGGGTGTTGGGCCCTTCATCCAAGTCCATGGGATCGTCTTTGGTGACTCCATCGCCAAGCAGTGGACCTGACTGGGCTTGGAGGTCGATCCCTAGTCCGCCGTTCAGATCGATCGCATTGCCGGCGATGGCTGCCCAAGCACGGGGTCCTACCACGACGACTCCCGCGCCCAGGTTGCCGGAGATGACGTTGGCGGCTCCCGGTTCGATGCCTCCGATCTGAACCTGGGCGGCATCGTTCACAAGGATGCCGGTAGTGTTGGATGCGACGGCTCCGCTCGGGCTGAGCCCGATGACATTGCCTACCACCCGGCTCCCGTTGGCCGCCAGCGCGGCGGGATTTTCGAGCGTGATGCCCGGACCGCGGTTCCCAGCAATCACGTTGCGGGCAGCTGGGGCAGTGCCGCCGATGAGATGATCCGCTCCTTCGACCAGAATGCCGGTTCGCAGGTTCGGCAGTTCCAAGGCCCCGACGGCATCCAAGCCGAGGTAATTTCCCTGCACCACGGCCCGTTGAGCGCTGAGTCGCAGACCTGCGACGTCGAAGCTGTTCAGGGCCAGGCCGCGCACCACGCAGTCATTGGCTGCTGCCACCAAACCGAACTCGATGCCCGGTTGGCCCCGCAGCTCGATTCGCACTCGGGCGTCGGTGAGGGTCGAAATGCTGGTGTTCGCCCCCGCGTCCGGTTGGCTGAAGCCGTCGATCGTGACCGGACCGTTTAGCTCTGGTAGTGCCGAGGCAAGCTGGATCACGTGCGGACCCGTCCCGGGTATGGCGAAGGTGATGGTGTCTGCGCCGGCCTGCGTGTTGGCGCAGCCAATCGCTTCCCGTAGTGAGCCTTCCCCGCTGTCCAGAGTGCTGGTAACCCTGAGATTACAGCTCGATGTTTGCCCTCTCGCTGGTTCCGTTGCGATCATGAGCGCGATCATCCCAACGGCGAGTTCCTTCGCGAATCCTAAGTGCTTCAAAACATGCATAGACGTCCATTTCTTCCGCTTTGCTTTTCCGGTAGAACAAGGGAAGCTTAAACGCCGATTCAGGCGAATGCAACTGCTAGCAGCCTGTCGGATTTGTCCCGACTCAGGTAGCTGAGTAAGCATCCATCCCGGTGCAGGAGCACACTGGATTCCGGTCGCCGAACACGTTGTCGATACGGGCAACGGCGGGCCAGAATTTGTGCTCCTTCAACCAGGGCGCTGGGAAGGCGGCCTGCTCGCGTGAATAGGGACGCGTCCAGGTTTCAGTGAGGAGTACGTCGGCGGTGTGCGGAGCATTCTTCAGAAGGTTGTTTTTGGGGTCAACGGCGCCCGACTCGATGGGCACGATTTCCCCATGGATGGAGATCATGGCGTCGCAAAAGCGATCCAATTCCTCCTTGGACTCGCTTTCAGTGGGTTCGATCATCAAGGTGCTGGGCACCGGCCAGGAGACTGTTGGTGCGTGGAAGCCATAGTCCATCAATCGCTTAGCGACGTCCTCGACGGTCACTTGCTTGAGGCTCCGCAAATCCAGGATGCATTCATGAGCAACCAAGGAACCCTGACCTCGGTAGAGCACTGGGAAATAGGCATCGAGGCGACGTGCAATGTAGTTCGCGTTGAGGATAGCCATCTTGGTGGCTTGTGTCAGGCCGTCCCCGCCCATCAGGCGGATGTACATCCAGGGAATGACGAGGATGCTGGCGCTTCCCCAGGGAGCAGCTGAAACGGGGCCGATGCCATCTGATCCGCCGGTGCTCACCAGTGGGTGCCTGGGCAGAAGATTGGCCAAGTGGCGAGCGACGCAGATAGGGCCGACTCCAGGGCCACCACCTCCGTGCGGGATGCAAAAGGTTTTGTGCAGGTTGAGATGGCAGACGTCGGCACCGATGTCTCCGGGTCGGCACAGACCGACCTGGGCGTTCATGTTCGCGCCGTCCATGTAGACCTGGCCTCCATGCTGGTGAACCGCAGCGCAGATGTCTCGGATGGAGCTTTCGAAAACCCCGTGAGTCGAGGGGTAGGTGATCATGAGCGCGGCCAGATTGGCAGAGTAGGCTGCCGCTTTGGCCTTCAGGTCCGCAACGTCGATATTGCCTTGAGCATCGCAGGCGACTGCAACCACCTTCATCCCGGCCATGACAGCGCTCGCCGGGTTTGTTCCATGAGCGGAGCTGGGAATCAGACAGATGGTCCGATGACCTTCGCCACGCTGGAGGTGATAGCGGCGGATGACGAGCAGACCGGCGTACTCGCCCTGCGACCCGGCATTGGGCTGAAGTGAGGTGGCCGCGAACCCGGTGATTTCAGAGAGCCAGCTTTCCAGTTGGCTGAACAGCGTTTGGTAGCCTACAGCCTGGTGCGCGGGAGCAAAGGGATGAAGTTTACCAAACTCCGGCCAGGTAACGGGCAGCATCTCGGCCGTGGCATTCAGCTTCATCGTGCAGGAGCCGAGGGGGATCATCGAGGTGGTGAGGGAGAGATCTCGAGACTCGAGACGCCGGATGTAGCGGAGCATCTCCGTCTCCGAATGAAAGCGATTGAAGACCGGATGAGTTAGGTAGCTGGAGGTGCGGCTGAGGTTCGCAGGCCAAGAAGGCGTGGTGTCGTGGGCCAGCTCGGTTAGGGCGAATGGCAGCGGACGGCCCTGATGGAACACTCGCAGCAAGGCCTCGAGATCCTCGGCTGAGGTGGCTTCATCCAGGGAGACCCCTACGGATTCGGAGTCGAAGACACGCAGGTTAATGCGATGCGACTCCGCGGCTTGGACCAGTTCCTTGGAACTTCTTCCCTGGAGACGCACCCGGACGGTGTCAAAGTAGGTTTCGTTGGCGATTTCGTGACCGAGCCGTTGAACGCCACGGGCGAAGGCCTGGGTCATGCGCTGGATCCGTTGAGCGATCAGCTTCAGACCTTCGGGTCCGTGGTAGACGGCATACATCGACGCCATGACTGCCAGCAGGACTTGCGCGGTGCAGATGTTACTGGTGGCCTTGTCGCGTCGGATATGCTGCTCACGGGTTTGAAGGGTGAGTCGGAGCGCTGCTTTTCCCCGAGCGTCCTTGGAAACTCCGACGAGGCGCCCGGGCATGTGGCGTTTAAAGGCGTCCCGTGTTGCGAAATAGCCGGCGTGCGGACCACCATAGCCGAGAGGTACGCCGAACCGCTGCATGCTGCCTACCGCGACATCCGCTCCAAACTCTCCCGGGGGCTTCAGCAGGGTGAGGCTCAGAGGGTCAGCAGCCACGATCGCCATGGCCTGATGGGTGTGGGCTTGTTCAATGATCGCAGAGTAGTCGTAGACCGTGCCATCGGTGGCGGGGTATTGCAGCAGGATGGCAAAGACAGGGGTGCTGAAGTCGAAGGTGTGGTGTGAGCCTACGATGACGCGGATTCCGAGCACTTCAGCCCGAGTTTTAACGACCTCCACCGTCTGAGGATGGCAGGCTTCGGAAATAAAAATGGCCTGGTTTTGGGGAGTGCCTTTGACACTTTGGCACATGGCGACTGCTTCTGCGGCCGCCGTGCCCTCGTCGAGTAGGGAGGCGTTGGCGATCTCGAGCCCGGTTAGGTCGGTGACCAACGTCTGGAAATTCAGACAGGCTTCCAGGCGGCCTTGCGCAATCTCGGCCTGATACGGCGTGTATTGGGTGTACCAGCCTGGATTTTCCAGAATGTTTCGCTGGATCACCGGAGGTGTTATGGTGTCGTGGTAACCCAAGCCAAGGTACGACTTAAAGATCTGATTCTGAGTGGCGATGACGCGAAGCTCGGCCAGAAGCCCGTGCTCGCTTCGGGAGGGGGGGAGATGGAGGTCTTGCGCGAGCCGGATGGTTTGGGGAACGGCAGTGCCGATGAGTTGGTCCAGGGTGTCGAAACCGCATACCTTCAGCATGGCTTCGGTCGCGCTCGATTGAGGCCCGATGTGGCGGCGAACAAACCGGTCCGACCAGGCGAAAGGATTCTGGTTTATGCCTTCAGAGGAGGTGGGTGTGAGCTTCATGTCTCGATCAAATCAAAGTCCCACGTTAGAAGGCGCAACGACCAAGGCAAGACGGTTGTTTCGAAATTCGAGGAAGTGATCGACCGGGTCCGCAGGGCTTATTCACCGACGGACGTCTTCGCCCTGAGCAGAAGGGCTCAAGCGGGGGACCGGGCCCGCGGCTCCGAAGCGGCAGCTGAACCGCTTATGTAGGCTTCCCGGTTTCGGCGTCCCGGACCTTGATCAGGCGTAGCAGTTCCCGGGCGCGTCGGCTGGCTTTGATGACTTCGGCGATGGCGGTTTTGGCGGGGTGGCCTGGATCTAGTTCAAGATCAGCTACTTCAGCGTTTCCCATGATCGAGCCGACCACGTTGTTGAACTCATGGAGAATGGTCCGATCGACGGAGCCGCGATCGGTCTCGGTGCCGGAGCCTTGATGGGGCTCAGGCTGGCTGGGCTGTTTGTGTACGCTCAAGCGATTGGGTTGGGTATGGGACTGCGGTTGGGTCCAATCTCGTGTGGTTTCGTGCTCAAAACCACGCTGGCTGCCACCCTCAGAGCGAACCGGTCTCTGCGTGTATCGGCCTAAAAATTGGCGCTCCCAGCGTCGACCGAAATCCGAGTGATTCCGACCCGTCTGAGCTCGCCTCTTCACTCCACCCCCCCCCTAAAAAAACGGAAGGGGGCCTCCCGGCCCCCTAACGGCCCCGCTGGAGACTCCTTGCGGAGTGGAGGCCTAAGGTGGTGGAACTTCATCAAAACCAAAACAAGCAGTCAAGTCGGGAATTGTTAAGTTCCTTGCAACCTGATGAATACACCCTTTCTTTCGCCCGTCAAAAACCACGATCAGTCTTGACTCAAATGCCCTAAATAACCGTAATCTATCCATCACAATCACCACGTAGCTGCCGATCTCTCTGTAGAAGATTATGCTGACAATTTACGGTCCCAAACAGCGCTTCTGCGACGGTCTCTCCAGGAGGAATTTCCTGAAGATCGGCGGGCTTGGTTTGGGGGGATTGTCCCTACCTCAGTTGTTGCGGGCTGAGGCGGGAGCCGGGGTGGGGCGATCGCACAAAGCGGTAATCATGATTTTTCTCCCGGGTGGGCCCTCTCACCAGGACATGTTCGACCTGAAGACGGATGCCCCTTCCGAAGTTCGGGGGGCCTTCAACCCGATCGGGACAAACGTGCCGGGCATGCAGATCTGTGAGCACATGCCGCGGTTGGCCAGGATGGCCGATAAATATACGCTTATCCGTTCCATGGTCGGGGCGGAGGACAACCATTACGCGGTTCAGTGTTTGACGGGTCGGCATGCGCGCAATGCACCGCCGGGCGGTTGGCCTTGTTTAGGGTCGGTGCTTTCCAAGTTGCAAGGGCCGGTGACCAAGTCGGTACCACCTTTTGTGGGGCTGTCTCCCAAGATGGGGCATGCGCCCTGGTCGGATAATGGCCGTGCCGGCTTTCTGGGCATCGCTCACGCTCCCTTCGAACCGAACAAGGGCAGCGGCAAGGACGACATGGTGTTGAACGGGGTGACGCTCGATCGGTTGGCCGATCGCAAGGCGCTGCTCGGCAGCTTTGACCAGCTGAGGCGGGATGCCGATGCCAGCGGCATGATGGAGGGGGTCGACGCCTTCAACCAGCAGGCCTTCGGCATTTTAACGTCGAGCCGTTTGCTGGATGCGCTGGATGTGGAAAAGGAGCCGGCTCGCATCCGAGACCGTTACGGTAAGGGTGATCCGCGCAATCGGGATGACGGCGGTCCCAAGCTCATGGAGCATTTCTTGGTCGCGCGGCGACTGGTGGAGATGGGATGTCGGTGTGTGACTTTGGCCTTCAGTCGGTGGGACCATCACGGCGACAACTTCGGCGCCCTGCGACAGGATCTACCGCTTTTGGATCAAGGCGTCAGCGCGTTGATTCAGGATCTTCACGACCGTGGGCTGGATCAGGATGTCAGCGTGGTGGTGTGGGGAGAGTTCGGCCGAACGCCGGTGATCAATAAGGATGGTGGACGGGACCACTGGCCGCGGGTGGCCTGCGCCATGGTGGCGGGAGGTGGGATGCGGCACGGGCAGGTTATCGGGGCCACGGATCGCTTGGGCGGGGAAGCGGTGGCTCGGCCGGTGTTGTTTGGTGAAGTCTTCGCTACGCTTTACCAGCGTTTGGGCATTGATGTGAACCAGCCGTTGCTGACGGATTTGACGGGGCGGCCCCAGTTCTTGGTCGACAACGGGCTGCAGCCCATGCCGGAGCTGATCTAAACTCGTGCGACGAGGGAAGGCGGCGAAGTTCGAATGTTTTAGAGTTACCGATCATGTTAAAGATTCTTGGAAGTCCAAAGCGGTTCTGCGACGGAGTAACGCGTCGCACCTTTCTCAAGATTGGCGCCCTGGGCATGGGCGGCATCGCGCTGCCCGAGATTCTTCGCGCGGAAGCCTCTCCCGGCTCCCGGCCGCGTCACAAGTCGATTATCATGATCTACCTGCCGGGCGGGCCGCCCCATCAGGACAGCTTCGATCTCAAGCTGGACGCTCCTTCGGAGATCCGCGGGGAGTTTAAGCCGATCTCGACCAATGTGCCGGGCATTCAGATTTGTGAGCATCTTCCTCGGCTAGCGCGGATGATGGACAAGGTGGCGGTGATTCGTTCGATGGCGGATGCTCGCGACGATCACAGCGATTTCATGTGTCTGACCGGGCGGACCCGGACCAATGAGCCGCCCGGAGGTTGGCCCTCGTTTGGCTCCCTGATTTCCAAGCTACAGGGCGGGGTGGATCCCTCGGTTCCTCCGTTCATGGGGCTTGAGCCCCGGATGCAGCATCGGCCGTACAACGCTTCAGGGCCCGGCTATCTGGGCGTGTCGCATCGTTCGTTCCGGCCGGAGGGCGACTGCAAGACCGACATGGTGCTGAACAACCTCACGTTGGAGCGCCTCGCCGACCGCAAGGCGCTGCTTCAGAGTTTCGATCAGTTCCGCCGCGACGTGGATGCCAGCGGTTTGATGAGCGGGCTCGACACCTTCAATGAGCAGGCTTTTGGAATGATGACTTCGAGCAAGCTGCTCAAGGCCCTCGACTTCAGCCAGGAAGATCCGCGCTTGATCCAACGTTATGGCAAGGGGGATTCCAAGGTGCACGGCGACGCCGCACCCATGTTGAATGAGCAGTTCCTGGTGGCGCGGCGGCTGGTGGAGGCGGGCGCACGGGCAGTGACGGTCGCCTACGGGTTCTGGGACTATCATGGGAGCAACTTCAAGCATGCCAAGGCGGACCTGCCCATGCTGGATGAGGGCCTCAGTGCGTTGATTCAGGATCTCCATGACCGCGGGCTGGACAAGGATGTCAGCGTGGTGGTGTGGGGTGAGTTTGGACGTTCGCCGGTGATCAACAAGGATGGTGGACGGGACCACTGGCCGCGCGCCAGTTGCGCGTTGTTAGCCGGGGGCGGAATGAAGACGGGCCAGGTGATTGGTGCCACCGATCGACTGGGAGGCGAGCCGGTCGAGAGACCAGTGAAATTCGGCGAGGTGTTCGCCACGCTTTACCAGAACCTGGGCTTGGACGTTTCCAAGGTTACCGTTCCTGACTTTACCGGGCGTCCTCAATTCCTGGTTCCCGACGGGTGCGTCCCGATGCGCGAGCTGGTGGGCTGAATTTGAAACCGATTATGATGCTGATGCAAAAACTCCGACACGCCCTGGCTGTCGCCGCCTGCGTGATCCCTACTTTGGTGTATGCCGAAGCGGCGAAGAGCCCCTCTGTCCGGAAGCTGACCATCGACTACGGCAGCCTCCATGCGCCCGGGGAGTCCGTCGCCTTGAGCCTGAAGGGAGCCGGTTCGCGCCAGCAGCTCTTGGCGACAGCGGAGTGCGCTGACGGGCTGATTCGCGATCTCACGCATGCGGTGATCTGGGAATCCAGTCCGCGTGAAATCGTCAAGGTCACGTCGGGAGGTTTGGTGACGCCACTCGCTGACGGGGAGGCCGTGCTTACCGCGCGGACTTCGGACGGAGTGGCCGCGCAACTCCAGGTGAAGGTTCAGGATGCCAAGATCGCTGCCCCGATGAATTTCGCCAACCAGGTGGTGCCCATTTTCACCAAGCTCGGCTGCAACGCGGGTGGCTGTCATGGGAAATCCGGAGGACAGAACGGATTCCGTTTATCCCTGCTCGGCTTTGAGCCGGCCGAAGACATGGAACATCTGGTTAAGGAGTCCCGTGGTCGCCGTTTGTTTCCCGCCGCTCCTGATCAGAGTCTTCTGTTGCTCAAAGCGGTAGGGACTCTTCCTCATGGTGGTGGAAAGCGACTCGAACCCGACTCGCGTGACTATCAGGTGATCCGTCGCTGGATCGCCCAGGGCATGCCCTATGGCAAGCCGGAAGACCCGACCGTCACCAGCATCGAGGTGTATCCGAAGGAACGCACCATGGAGCGTTCGGGAGATCAACAGCTGGTCGTGACGGCTCGTTACAGCGACGGCAGCACCGAGGATGTCACGGCGGGTGCCCAATATGATTCCAACGACAAGGACATTGCCCAGGTGGATGCTGCGGGTCGGGTCAAGATCGTGGGTCGGGCAGGGGATGTGGCGGTGATGATCCGCTACCAAAGCCAGGTCGCGGTCTTCCGCGCGGCGATACCCTTGGGAGCCGAGGTGGCGAAGCTTCCTCCGGTGCGCAATTTCGTCGACGAGCTGGTGTTTAAGAAGCTTAAGGCGGTGGGGATGCCGCCCTCGGACGTTTGCGATGACGCCACGTTCATTCGGCGAGCCACCATCGACATCGCCGGTCGACTGCCCTCTTCCGACGAGACGAAGCGATTCCTGGCTGACAAGCATCCCAGCAAGCGCGAGTATTTGATCGACAGCCTGCTGGAGAGTCCTGACTACGCCGAGTATTTCGCCAACAAGTGGAGCGCGCTCCTTCGGAACAAGCGTGGGACCGACACCCATGCCCGCGCCAACTTCGGCTTTTACAATTGGATTCGGGACAGCTTCCTGGAAAACAAGCCCTACAACGAGTTCGTCAGCGAGATTCTCACCGCCAGCGGTGACATGACTCAGAATCCTCCGGCGACCTGGTATCGACAGGTGAGGGATACCACGAGCCAGCTCGAGGATTCCGCGCAATTGTTCATGGCGACGCGTATGAAATGCGCGCAGTGCCACCATCATCCCTTCGAAAAATGGAGCCAGGACGATTACTTTAGCCTGGGAGCTTTCTTCACTCAGGTGGGACGCAAGCCGGGTGATCAGCCCGGCGATGAATCCATTTATCACAAACGCGGCGTGGCCATGGGGAAAAACGCGAAGACGAATGCGAAGCTCAAGCCGGCGCCGCTGGGGGGGAAGCCTCTGGATTTGGCGGCGGAGGAGGATCCCCGTCAGGCCCTTGCTGATTGGCTGGGAGCCCGCAACAATCCTTTCCTGGCCAAGGCGTTGATCAACCGGTATTGGAAGCATTTCTTCAATCGGGCCTTGGTGGAACCGGAGGACGATATTCGCGATACCAATCCGCCTTCGAACCCCGAGCTTTTTGACGCTCTGGCTCGGCACTTCGTCGAGAGTGGGTTCGACCTCAAGGACCTGGTCCGCACCATCACGCGTTCCTCGGCCTATCAGCTCAGCAGCATCCCCAACGAGTTCAACGCTCAGGACAAGCAGTTCTTCTCGCGGTATTATCCGAAGCGGTTGACCGCTGAGGTGTTGCTCGACGCGATCAACGAGGTATCCCAGTCGCAGACCGCTTTCGCTGGCACTCAGGAAGGCACCAAAGCCGTTCAGCTTCCCGACAACAGCTACAACGCGAGCTCCTACTTCCTGACGGTTTTTGGCCGGCCGGACGCCACCAGTTCCTGTGAGTGCGAGCGCTCGCAGGATGCCAGCCTGGCGCAGAGCCTGCATCTGCTGAACTCCAAGGACATTCAGGCCAAGCTCAGCGCCGAAAGCGGGCGTGCTGCCAAGCTGGCGACGGACCTCGCCCAGCCGGATGAAAGAAAGATCGAGGAGCTGTATTATTCGGTGTTCTCGCGCGCTCCCAAGGCGGACGAGGTGAACACTGCCATTCAGCATGTCTCGAAGCGATCCACGGCGACCAAAGAGGATAAGGAAAAGCTTCTCAAGCGTCGCGAGGCGTATGAGGACATCCTGTGGGCGCTGATGAGCAGTAAGGAATTTCTCTTCAACCACTGAGGGACGCGCTCTGATGAAACCCGCCTCCCGTCGGTATCGCGATGTTGCTCTCTTCGCGACGGCCCTGCTGTTGGCTAATCCGGTTCGAGCCCAGCTTCCGGTCGCTCGCCTGGATACAATTTTTCCTCCCGGCGCGCGGATCGGTTCCACTACCGAGGTCGCCACCGCGGGCGCCGAGTTGGACGAGATACGCCGCCTGCATTTCTCGCATCCTGGTATTGAGGCCAGGCAAGTGGGAGGACCTGGGTCCCCTCGGTTTGCCGTGAGCATCTCCACCAACGTCACCCCGGGCAACTATGAGGTGCGCGTGAGCGGCTTGTTCGGAGTTTCCAACCCGCGCGTGTTCTCGGTGGGGGATTTGGCGGAATACCTCGATCCCGCCACCAATTCCACTCTGGCAGCAGCGGCCCCTGTGACTCTGGGGACTACCATCAATGGCCAGGTGACCGCAGCCCGATCCGACTATTTCCGGTTTGCGCTTCAAGCCGGGCAACGCGTGCTGCTCCAGTGTTCCTCCGGCGTTTTGGATTCGAAGCTGGATCCAGTGCTGCTGCTTTACTCCGGGGATGGAAAGGAGCTGGCTCGCAACCGGCGGCGGGGCGTGCTGGATTGGACGGCCAAACTTTCGGGTGACTACGTCGTTCGAGTCCACGATGCCATCAATCGGGGGGGGAGTGAGTTCTTCTACCGGCTTTCGCTCAGCGAGGCCCCCTACATTGACTCCGTCGTTCCGTCTTCCTTGGAGCCGGGGACCAATCGGGTGATCACGCTCCTGGGGCGCAACCTTCCGGGAGGATCCCCGGTCGCCGACCGGAAAGTGGACGGGAAGCCCTTGGAGAAGCTGGAGGTCACGGTGAATCCGGATGCTCCGGAATGGATGGGTCCGCGCCTGGCAAGCAGCCTGCGTTTTGGAGCCGCAGCGGCCTCTGTGGATGCGTTCGACTATCGGCTGGGTTCCACCAATGGCGTGTCGAACCCAGTGCTGTTGTCGCGGGCGGCGTATCCGGTCCAGTTGGAGCAGGAGCCAAACGATGCCGCGTCGAAAGCCCAGACCATCTCGATTCCAACGGAACTTTCCGCCGAGTTTGGCGGGCGGACGGACGCGGACTGGTATTCCTTTCAGGCGAAGAAGGGAGAAACCTGGGTGGCGGAGATTCTCTCTCAGCGCCTGGGCAGTCCGACTGACCCGGCGCTGCATCTGCTGAGGGTAGGAAAGGATAAAAAGGGTGGAGAGGAACTTTCCGATGCGGGGGAGGCCTATGACACCGACCCTGGCTTGGGCGGCGTTGACTTTAAGGCGCAGAGCGGGGATCCGACTCTGCGGTTTGAAGTGAAGGAGGATGGCTGGTATCGTTTGATGGTTCGCGATCAGGCGCGGGTTCCGCGGGATGATTTGTTTCGTTCCTATCGGTTGGTGATCCGGCCGTCGACTCCTGATTACCGGTTGGTGGCCATGCCCCAAACTCCGCCTCCGGTTGCCAAGGATTCCAAGGAAATCAAGACCTGGTCCTCCGTCCTGCGCAAGGGCGGTGTGCTCGCCCTTCGGATCATGGCTTTCCGCTTCGATGGCATGGATCAGGACATCCAGGTTTCGGTGGAAGGGCTTCCGGCGGGGGTGACCAGCCGGGGGGCTCGACTCCTGGGTGCGGACGGTCGTTCCACGACTTTGCTGCTCCAGGCGGATGAGAATGCGGCCTCCTGGGTTGGCCCGATACGCATCGTGGGCAAGGCGACCACCAAGCAGGGGGAATTGGTTCGTGCGGCGCGGTCCGCTTCGGTGATCTGGGGTGTGGGCAGCTATGAGACGGAGGCCGTTCAGACACGTGTGACTGAAACCCTCACGCTGGCCGTCAGTGGCGAGGACATCGCGCCTCTCGGACTGGTATTGGGCGATCAAAAATCCATCGAGGCGGCCGTCAACGCGAAGGTAAGCCTTCCGGCCAAGCTGGTGAGGCGGGCTGAGTTTCCGGGCAATAGCAAACTCCGCTTGGTGGGCCACCCGGCGCTCGGAGCCGGCAAGGAGATTGAGGTGGACAAAGCCGCCACCAATGCGGTGTTTGACTTGGATCTGGCTCAGCTAAAAATGCCTGAGGGCGACCACTGGCTTTACCTGGAAACGCAGACAGCCTTCAAATCGGAGAGGAGTGCCGAAGGGGCGCGAAAGGCCGAAGCGGCGAAGGTTGAAGCCGAGAAGGCCGCCGTCCGAGCCAAGGAAGCGAGCGACAAAGCCAAGGCGGCTCTCGTGGAAGCGTCCAAGGCCTTGGAGAAAGCGGAGGCTGATGCCAAAGCTTCCCCGGAGAAGCAGGCGGCTCTGAAGTCCTATCAGGATACCAAGGCTGCGGTTACCAAGCTTGCGGAGGAGTCTGCGAAGGCGCTGGAGCAAGCGGAGAAGGTCAAGGCAGCGTCTGTGGAACAGGTGAAGCAGTTCGCCAAGCGCGATTACACGGACACCTTTTACTCCATGCCGCTCTCATTGCGAGTCAGCGCTCCAAAAACGGCTCAAACGCAACCTTCGAAACCATGAGTGTTCTTCCCCTTTCATTGCTCCGCCCCCGGAGTGCGCTTGACCATGCGAGATCAGCGGCGGCGGGGCTGCTTGAGCGCAGGTCGTCGCCCCCGACCTTGATCGCGGGTGTTTCAACCCTAGCCTTGGGGCTGATGTGCTCCCTAGCCGCCTCGGCCGCTGAGCCTGCCGCCGCTGCACCGGCGTCCCGGGTTTTGCAGGTGACCCAGCTCCAGCGCACGACTCCGGTGGATTTCGAAAAAGAGATTCTCCCGCTGCTCCGCAACAACTGCCTGGCTTGCCACAATCGCACCAAAGCCAAGGCGGACCTGGTTCTGGAGACTCCGGCCGACATCCTCAAGGGGGGAGAATCCGGTCCGGCCGTGATTCCGAAGAAGGGTGCCGAGAGTCTCTTGCTAAAGGTCTCGGCGCACCAGGAGAAGCCGTTCATGCCTCCCAAAGACAACAAGGTGGAAGCGGTGGATTTTGAGCCGGAACAACTCGGCCTCATTAAACTGTGGATCGATCAAGGAGCCACCGGAGAGGTTCGCGCCGGTCAGACGGTTCAGTGGGAACCGCTTCCGGCGGGCATCAATCCGATTCTGGCGGTGGCTTTGACGGCGGATGGTCAGTTGGCTGCGTGTGGTCGAGCGAACCAGCTCGCCATTTATCATGTGCCCACCCAACGCTTCATCGACCGCCTAACCGATCCCGCGCTGGTCAAATCGGGGCTCTACTCCAAACCCGGGATTGCCCATCGCGACATGGTCAATGCACTGGCCTTCAACGCGGACGGATCGTTGCTCGCTTCGGGAGACTATCGCTTGGTCAAACTCTGGGAGCGTAGTCGCACGGAGGATCAGCTGGACTTCAAGGCGGATGGGCTGGCCGCTCCCACGAGCATCGATGCCATGGATCAAGCCAGGCGCCTCGCCACCGGACATGCCGATGGGCGTGTGGTGCTCTGGACCGCGGAGTCGGGAATGGTTCGCACTCAATGGCAGGCTCATGGGCACTCGATTCGCACCCTGCGTTTTTCCCCAGACGGCAAGCAGTTGGCCACTGCTTCTGGCAGTCAGCGCGTGGGGGTATGGAATGCCACCAACGGGGCTTCGATGCAGTGGTTGAATACCCCCTCCCTCGTGTATTCGGTGGCTTGGACCCGTGATGGCAAGCGCCTGGTTTCCGGGCACGCGGATTCGCAACTTCGCGTTTGGAAACTTCCCGAAGCGGGCGAAACCAACGCGACGCTCGTCAAGGAGTGGAAGGCGCATGAGGGCGCGGTTTTGGCCTTGGCGATGCATCCGGAAAACGGTCAGCGATTGGTTTCGGGTGGCGGCGAGGGTTCGGTCCGGGTTTGGGATTTGGATAAAGGTGAGTTGGTTAAAAAGATGGATCAGGGGGGCGCTGTAACCTCGGTCGCTTTCCGTCCCGACGGAAAGCGCATCGCCTCGACTGGATCCAACTCCGTGGCCCGCGTTTGGAACGAGGAGGACGGCAAGATGGTCGTGGAGATCAAGGGGGATCGCGAAGCTTCCGCTGCGGTGGACAAGCTGGAGCGGAATGTATCCTTTGCCCAAGGCGAAGTGGCCTACCGACGAGGGGCGTTGGAAGAAGCAAAGAAGCGGGAGAAGGCCGAGGCCGATTTTGCCGCGAAGGCATTGGAGAATCGGGTGAATGCTGAAAAGGCTCTGACTGAGAAACAGAAGGCGGTGCTCGCAGCCGTCGAGGCGCGAGCGGCGGCTGAGAAAGCCCCGGCCGAGCTGGCGATCGAGCTGCAAAAGTCCAATGAAGCCCGCGATGCGGTCGAGACGGCCGCGAAGCAGGCGGAGGCGGAGGCCGCTGCCGCCCAGCAGCGTGTCGAGCAGGCCAAGGCAACCGCCGACGCCGCGGGCAAGGCGGCCAAGGAACTGGCCGAAGCGGTGAAGGCTGATGCCGGAAAAACGCCATCGCTGGCCGCCGCGCAGTCGACCGCCGAGAAGCTGGCCGCCGCCGCCACTGGGTTTCTGGAGGATGCCCGCAAAGTGGCCGAGCGTTTCGCCAAGGACGCTGAGCCTAAGCGCAAAGCAGCCAACGAGGCGAAGGGACCCGCGGATAAGAAAGCTGCTGAGATCGCCGAGAAGTTAAAGCAAGCTCCGGAGAAACTGGCCGCCTCGGTTAAGGCGTTGGAAGCGGTTGAGAAGGAGACTGAGACCTTGCTCGCCGCCAAGCGATCCTCGGAGGATCAATGGCTGGCCAATCAACGCGCCGCCAAGAAAGCGGCCGATGCAGTGCCGGAAGCCGCGGGTGCTTTGCAGGCTGCCGAGACGGCTGCGAAGAAGGTCGACGCCGATCTGCAAGCAGCGCGGAAATGGGCATCCGATGCGGTTCAACCCCTGCTGAGCGCAGCGTTTTCTCCTGACGGCGCCATGCTCGCCACTGCGGGCATCCTTAACAAAGTGCAGACCTGGGGGGCGGAAACCGGCGCCGGCATCGACTCCTATGCAGGAGCGCTCGGAGGTCCTGCTGGAATCGTGTTCGGATCTCCCGGTTCCCTGGTGATGGTTTCCAGCAACGCGCTTCCGGTAAAAGTCAGTCGCTCAGACTCATGGTCCCTGGTGCGTGTGCTCGGGACCGACGAAACCCATTCACCGATGCTTGGTCGGGTTAACGCCCTTCAGTTCAGTCCGGATGGCAAATCGCTGGCGACCGGGAGTGGGGAACCATCCCGCAGTGGCGAACTTCTGCTGTGGGAAGTTGCCAGCGGCAAGCTCCTCCGCAACTTCACCAACGCGCACAGCGACGTCGTGCTTTCCATCGATTTCTCGGAGGACGGCAAACTGCTCGCCAGTTCGGCCTCGGATCGCTTCGTGAAGGTGTGGAATCTGGAATCGGGCAAAATGGCCCGATCGTTCGAGGGCCATACTCATCATGTGTTGGGCGTGAGTTGGAAGCGCGATGCCCGAACGCTGGCCAGCGCTGGGGCGGACAAGGTCATCAAGCTGTGGAACTATGTGACGGGCGAGCAGAAGCGGACCATCGGCGGTGCGGAGAAGGAAGTGACCTCCATCGGTTACGTGGACTCCACCGGAGAAGCTCTGGTGACCTCCGGAGACTCTCAGGTGCGATTGGTAAGCGAGGATGGTAAGACCGTTCGCTCCTTTGGCGGTGCGAAGGACTTTGTTCAGGCTGCGGCGGTCACACCGGATGGCCGTTGGGTGGTGGGAGGCGGCCAGGATAGCATTCTACGGATCTGGGACGGTCGCAGCGGCCAGTTGCTCAAGGCCTTCGATCCTTGATCTGCACCCTTCGGTGTACGGAGTTCCTGCTTTAGCAGGTTGGGCGCGCAATCTCACGTTGAGGCCGCCTCCGCCTGAAGGCGGAACTCCGTACGGGGGACAGACTGCTCCGAGGTATGGAGTTCCTGCTTTAGCAGGTCGGGCGAAAGAGAACTGCTGGCAAAGTACAGGGTCCCACCGTTACAGTCGGCCCATGTTCACAACCCGCTTGCTCCGACTTGGTTCGATCCTGAGTCTGATCGCATCGTTCTTCCTAGTGCCCTTCACGATGCCGACCCAGGCCGCGGAACTCCGGCCCAACATCATCGTCATCCTGGCTGATGATCTAGGGTGGGCTGATTTGGGCTGTTACGGCAGCTCGTTCCATCAGACACCGCATTTGGATCGCATGGCTCGGGAAGGCATTCGGTTCACCGACGCCTATGCCGCGTGCACCGTATGCTCCCCGACGCGGGCTGCGCTCATGACGGGAAAAGCACCCGCTCGCTTACACCTCACCGATTTCATTCCCGGACGCACTATTCTGTCGGATCAAAAGCTCCGTCGTCCTGACTTTCGGCTGCAGCTTCCTTTGGAGGAGGAGACGCTCGCCGAGCGATTGAGAGGCCAAGGTTATCGAACGGCATGTTTGGGGAAGTGGCATTTAGGAGGGGCGGGATTCGAAGCTACCCACCAAGGGTTTGAGCTGGCGACCCCCGACATCGCCGGTTTTCGTCGGATGGCGCCTTTCCGTCCCGGGAGTCAGGCTGGACCGGTGCCGGGGCTGCTTCCAGCCGAGGAGGGAGAGGAGCTTTCGTCGGTTTTGACCCGTAGTGCCATCCATTTTATCGACGAGACCAAGGACGCACCCTTCTTTCTCTACCTTCCTCATGTTTCGGTCCATATTCCATTGCACGGCCGCCCGGATTTGGTGGAGAAGCATCGGAAGCGTGCTGGGTCCCTGGAGGGGGGGCAAACCAATGCGATCTACGCCGCTATGCTGGAGAGTTTAGATGAGGGGGTTGGGAAGATCATGGCTCACCTGCGCGAACGGAAGCTGGACCGCAACACCCTGGTGATCTTCACGTCCGACAATGGAGGTTTGAGCGTTAAGGAAGGGCCCAATACTCCGGCCACGTCCAACGCGCCGCTGCGGGCCGGGAAGGGTTACCTCTACGAAGGTGGCCTTCGAGTCCCGTTGATCGCCTGGTGGCCTGGTACCATTGCTTCAGGACGCACGGAATCCACCCCCGTCATCACCATGGACGTGCATGTCACCTTGCTTGAGTTGGCTGGATTGGATGCCACGGCATTGGCAGTCGATGGGCGTAGCTTGGCATCGACGCTTAAGGGGAACGTCGCCCCTGCTGCCCGTCCGCTCTTTTGGCACTATCCGCACTACAGCAACCAGGGCGGTCGTCCGGGTGGGGTGATGCGTGATGGCCAGTATAAGCTGATCGAGTTTTATGAGAGCGGCTATTTGGAACTCTACGACTTGGCGGCGACGCCGGGCGAGACACGGAACCTGGCCACGGAGATGCCGGATCGCGCGAACGGGATGGCTCGGCAATTGAATGAGTGGCGCAAGTCCGTGTCGGCTCAGATGCCGGTTCGCAATACGAACTATGTTCAAGTGCCCTTGCGACCAGAACTGGACGGGACGATCCGCCTGCCCGGCCACGAGGTGATTATCCATGGCGTGAACGTGCGCTACGAACCTCCCGCGCACAAGAACACCATTGGGTATTGGACCAAGGTGGAGGATTGGGTCAGCTGGGAGTTGGAGGTGACACAAGGGGGTGAGTATGAAGTGGAGATCCTGCAGGGATGCGGCAAGGGCAGCGGTGGCAGTGACGTCGATGTCTCCATCGCGAACCAAACATTGCGATTCGTGGTTCAGGATACCGGACATTTTCAGAACTTTGTGCGCCGAACTTTAGGAAAAGTTCATCTCCCCACCGGTCGCCACACCCTGGCGATCAAGCCGCAGAAAAAGCCGGGTGTCGCGGTGATGGATGTTCGTGAGATGGTTTTGAAGCCGGTGGGAGTGCGGTAGCACCTCTCATCTTTACCTCCAAGAATAGGGACTAGACAAGTTTTAGGGGATCCTCAATTCTTCGCATGAGTTCCTGAGGCCGAAGCCGAGAACCCCAGGCTTCAAAGAGATTAGCCGGGGTGTGGAGCGCAGCGACACCCCCGGTCTGGCGGCCCCCTATTAAACAGCACCCTGAAAGGCGTGCCACCGGTCGGCAAACGGACTGAGGAACCGATTAGATTCCTTGAGTCGGGTGACGCAGGTCGCAGAAGCCGGTGGCATCGATGCGCGATGCTGCGTACTTTTAACAGTCCCGGGGGTGCGCGCACCCCCGGCTCATGTCTGCGAACCCTGTGGGTTCGGGCCGGGGTCAGATATGTCTGCGCCCGGATGCGATCGCACTATGGATCGACAAAAATGGTCAGTGCTCAGCTCTCAACTGAGATCGGCCAAAGTTATGCGGCTCCTTGGGAAACCGAAGATTTTCGTCGCAGGATTTGCCTCCATCGGAGTGGTGTGTGCATTCGTACTGCTGTCTCCTCAAGCAGCCCATTCGATCTACGCTTGGTCGATGCTGCTTAAGGAGCGTGTCTCGAGGACGATAGTGCTAAAACCAGGCGAGAAACGAACGCTCACTCACTACTCATCCGTGATCGAGGTTCCTTTGGGGAAGTGGGTTCGTCCGGGTCCGAGGGCGGTCGTATGGGTTAGACTTGTCGAGATTGATGAGAAAGGGAAACGGTGCCTTTTCGAGGTTCGCTTCGACCCAGATCCTAACATCCAGCGAGACTTGAGTATCAAGCGAGGGTGGGTTGGACTAAGACGTGGGTTCGAGTTTGAACCGACCTTGCGGGGGATGTCGGTTCGTTTGAAGGGGATCACCACGAACGCGGCACAGGTTCAATTTCCTAGGGTTCCCGTGCTTCATTAGGTAATCGGAGTTTGGCACCTTTTGAGCTCGGATTTTTGCTCTAATATTCTAGTCGATCTGCTCAATCAATGGCTTGATCCGAGAATCGAAGAGCTTTCTTCGCGATGAGTTGTGAGCGTGGATCCGTGGGCAATTATGCCGCGCTGCTTGACTTCAGAGGCGTGGAGGGTGTCACCTTGCTTCATGACAGCTGCTAAGAAGAAGACCTCTCAACCGGGATCCAAGTCCAAGTCCAAGATCGTTTCTCTGGACCTCACTCAGCGGGCGCCCCGCAGCGCTCGAGTGCGTTTGGGTGGGTTCGCCGTCCTGCCACGCATCTTGGACAAAGGCCGCGCTTCGCTCGCGGGCCGAAACGGGGAGTACAACTACAACTGCCCGCTCGACCAACATTTCTTTCGTTTTACGGGTGTGGACGCGGCGGCGATGCTCAAACAGTTGGCCTTGGGTAAAGGGGATAGCGCGATCCTCGACTGGATCCACGCGAATTCGAAGACGACATTGAATCCGTGGCAGATTGAGGCCTGGAGCGCGTATCATGAGCGTCGAGTGCCGACCGATGTGGAATCGCGCGAGTTCTTCCACAAGTATCACCAAAGCGTGGGCCCGGAACGGGAGGATATCGCCACCTGGTTTGATGTCTTGGACCTGGATGACTTTGTCAGCTTTGGGGGGCAGGCCTAGGGACTTGGTCATGTCCTTCAACGAGCGAGAATCGGGGAATTTTCACACCGGGGCCACGGAGATCGCAGCGAGGGAATTTGAGGGCAGCCTTCAGGAGCTTCACCCTCACTGATGTGGTCGGCGGCCAAGAGCTATGCAAGAAACCTCCTCCATAACGGGTCGTGCTTATGAAATCGCACGGCTCTATTGTCGGCGCAACGCCAAGTTCATCATTTGGGGGTTCATCCTGCTTGCGGCTGGCTTAGGTGCCTGGTTTCTTGTTTTTGAGTCTCTCCGGGTCGGAGCGGCTCAATTCCATGGTCTTCGCCGTTTCGTCAGGATGTCGGCTCCGTACCATCAGGAGTTTGCAACCGCCTGCGAGCAACTCTACCGGACGACGCCCGACACCAATCTTCTCTGCACGATTCGCGGCTCCGATGGGCTGGTTCCGGAACCTCTGCGGGCTGTGAGCCCGGCTACCATTCAGGTTGGGCACGATCGAGTTACGGTCATCAGTGGTGGGGACTTTGGCGGGTTTGGCATTCATTGGAGGCTCCGAAATCCGGAGACCTCTCGCGACTCCTGGGTGCTGGAAGCGAATCCCGGGCGACCTGCGGTTGTCGTGGCGAGTGGGAAGATCGCGATTCCTCTCCCGCGGAGAGGTGCTGGCTCTTCGGGAAAATGAGGCGGGTGGGCGGGGATGTTCCGGAGAGTGATCGCAAGCTTTGAACCCGACGGGTTCTCGGAGGTGCTGAGGTAATCACCCGGAGAGTAATGAGCTCCAAAAGTTGCCTTTCATCCGAGTCATCCGAGAAATCCGTGGTTACCACTGCCGTTTTCAGGTTCGTTCGCCTGGTTTGGCTTAGACCAGTTCTCCTCTATTTGGATGGATCGAGGGGTTGTCTGTGGCGTGAAGGAAAGGCGGTGGCATGCCACGCGCAGTCCATAGAGGGAAAAGCGAATCGCGGTTGTGAATCCGAGGTGGGGCTGATTGAATGGCTCGCGTCATGACACAGAACGACGACCACCTGAGATTGCTCTCCATTTTCCATTACGTGGTGGGTGGATTGGCCGCACTGTTTTCTCTGTTCCCCCTGTTTCACTTGGTGCTCGGGATCGCTTTCCTGGTGGCTCCCCGTGTGTTCTCCGATCAGGGCGCTCCGCCTCCGGCATTCGTGGGATGGATCTTTATCGTTTTGGCGGTGATCGCGATGACAGTCGGATTGGGCTTCGCGGGTTGCGTGATCGCCGCGGGACGCTGCCTGGCTAGACGGAGGAAGTATCTGTTCTGCTTGGTGGTGGCTGCAGTGGAATGCATGTTCTTGCCCTTCGGAACGGTGTTGGGTGTCTTCACGCTCATCGTTCTGATGCGGGAATCGGTGAAGCCGATGTTTGAAGGAGTGAAGGCGGGGTAGGGGGAATCGTCCGAGGACGGACGACGCTACAATGTAGTGTGGCCCTAAATCTTCTGGGCATCGTCTGAAAGACTGTTACTCTGTTTTCTAAGATAGAAGTAGCTTTATGACCACGCTCCCTTTTTCTCAGACGTTCGCTGTCCAGGCGATTCAACTCCTGTGGTCGAGGCTCGAGTCGCTACTCGTTCTTGCGCTTCTGTTCGTTGCCCTTCCCGATGCCCAGGCTTTGAGGCCTACGGATGACGATGGCTCTCCTCCTCCTCTCGATTGCCCCGGACCCGATGTGGCCGAGGTCACGGTTCAACTGGCCACGCCGGATCATCCGCTGCGGGGGTGTCGGGTCAAAATTGAGGCCGGTAGCTTGCGGCTGGTTACCTACGACTCCGTGTGCGATCAGGAAATTTTTACGCCTCCTCCCGATCTGCCGATCTCCTGGCAGCTGATCAGCTATCCGGCGGGTACCCCGCCTCAGTTGACGGCGTCCGGAACGCTGGCCTACCTCACCTTGCCTCGGGTGGGTACTTACCGAGTGCGGCTTACGGTCTGCTCCGATGGCGGTTGTCTGGTGCCGTTGGGACTGGGGACGGCTCGGCGCAACTATCGGATTGCTCAGGGTGTCACAGTGGAGGCCGTGATCAACGCGGTGGAACGAATCAGCATTCCCCCGGAAGTGTTTCCAAAGCTGCCTGACTCGGTGGTGGCGCAAGCCACCTCCCGCACACCCTTTGATCCGACAGAGTTGTATTGCATGTGCGCTGCGGGCGGGGGAGCGGTGGATCCCCAATGGGTGACGGCCGCGGGATTTGATCCGGATCGGCAATATGCCCAGATCGAGGGACAGGTGTTTAAGTCGTGGACCGCTACGAGCGACTCCTTCCCAAACCACGACAGCATGGATATCAACATGGGTGTGGAAGTGGATCCGCCCTATCGCTTTCGTGTGGCCGAGCAGTCGGAGTTCGCACAGCCGTATCTTTTGGGTGTGGAGTGGGAGCGCAATAGCATTCCTGAACGTTTTCGGCCCATCGTAGGAGATCGGGTGTCGGTCTGGGGCATGTGGATTCATGATTGCGGACACGAGCCGTTCTACACGGAGATCCATCCAGCCATTGGCTTGGCAGTCATGCGCCCGCGCGCGCTTCAACTGCCCTCGAATCGTAGTTTCCGTTTCGAAACTCCAAGCGGTTTCGTGGATTCTACGGTGGGGAACAATGTCTGGATCCCTGGCATCGTCACCGACCTTTGGTTTAACGGGGACGCGGGAGAATGCACCGGCAACTGTAGCTCCACCGGCCTGCATACTCCCGCCCGCTGTATTGTGAATCCCCAGGGCCAGATCGTTGGATTCAACAACGGCGATTGTGTCGAGGGGCCTCATCCGATCAACCGACTTTACAGCTTCAATATTTACCTCCCTCGAAACCCCCGGCTGATCGCCTGCGAGCATGGACTGGATGTGCCACAGCCTCCGCTGTTCATAGAGGTGAGCAATCCTTGGAATTCGGCGGGGCCTGCGCCTCAGGTTCGGGTGGCAACGGATGACAAAGGATCAACCTATCTCAATGTCACCTTGGATCTCACGCAGCATACGGCCTCGACCTATTCGCATCGGATCCGGGCGGGCTGGGTGCATACCTCTCCCAATAACTGGAACCTGCAGAAGCGTCGAGTCAGCATCACTCAGCTGGATGTGCATGACGATCTCGATCCGGCCTACACTTATCCGTATTCGGATGGCGATTGGGGCCTTTGGGTAGAACTACCCACGGTCGATCAGGAATGGACTCGGCTGCTGGATGGAGAGGAGAATGCCCACGGACGGATGAACTTCAATCCGCCCTGGCAGACCGGCAGCGGCGATTCGTTGTTCTGGCGAAACGAAGGTGAGGTCGATCCCGGACGGCGACTGGGTCCGGACATTCACTTCATCGAACCGCATCGCATGATGGGGTTGTCGACCGCGTACGAGAGCGATGGGGTGTTGCACGACAATCCCGGGAGAGCCGCTTTCTTTCTGACCCCGGGGTCTCACTCCGCCCGGAGCGAGAAGGGAGCTTACACCCTCCACTACACCGTCACACCTCTTACTCCCCCAACTCCGGCGCTCTCGGTTCAGGCGAGAGCTTTGTTTAATCGATATCAAATCACCTGCACCAATGCCTTTGGTCGGCGTCCGGAAGTGGCGTTTCTGAACGACCCGATGTCGGTAAACGCCATGGCAAGCACTGGGGTGGCTGAGGCACCTTCCTGGCGGGCCCAGGGGCAACCGAACGGGCGCTTTGGCGCGGCCATGGCTGGAGGAGATTTCGATGGGGATGGCGTGAGTGATCTGTTTATCACGGAGCCTGGCAACGGAGAGGGGCAGCCGACCCCTCTGCTGCATTTTTTCCGCAGTCAGATCAACCTTCTCTCACAGTCGCCCACTTGGACTTCCACCGGGCCGGTGGCTGGGATTGGATTTGGCCGATCGATGGCGAATGCCGGCGATGTCAACGGGGATGGGCTACCCGATCTCATTATGGGCGGGCCCAGTTACGATTTTCAGAGTCCTATCCAAATCCGGAGCAATACGGGGGCTGCCTATTTATGGCTGGGGCGAAGCAACCTCAGCGCCGTTCGGCTGACTCTGACGAACACCGATTGGTCCCTGGCCTTGGCCAATGCGACTGCCGCGGAGTTTGGGTTCTCCGTCGCCAGCGCGGGCGACGTGGATCATGACGGTTTTGGCGATGTGTTGGTGGGCGCTCCTGGACATAGCAATGGTGCCAATCAGCCTCGTGGTCGCGTGTTCCTCTATCGAGGCTCCGCGGCTGGGTTATTGCGTTCGGCTGCGACGGTGTTGCTGCCCGTCGCGACCTCGGGAAGCGATCCTCGGTTCGGAGAATCGGTTGCCGGCCTGGGAGACATCAACGGTGATGGTTTTGGTGATGTGGCCGTCGGCGCGCCGCACTACCAGAATGGGCGCTTTCGTGAGGGAGCCGTGTTGGTGTACTTGGGCTCCTCGACCGGTTTGGTGGCGACAGTGCATCGGATGTACGAGAGTGATTCGAGCGGAGCGCGCTTGGGTGCGGCTGTGGCCGCCGCTGGGGATGTGAATGGGGATCGCTTCCGGGACTTGCTGGTGGGGGCTCCGGATTTGGGTGAGGATGATGTCGGAGGGCACTTTGGTGCGGCATACCTTTTCTTGGGCGGACCAGGGGGTCTCTCGTCGACTCCGTCCTGGGTTCACTATGGCTCGGTCGGGTTTGCCAACTTTGGGGCCTCGCTGGCGGGGGTGGGTGATTTGGACGGGGATGGGTTGAGCGATGTGGTGGTCGGCGCTCCCTTCGATTTCCGAATGTGGCTGGGCGAGGGCACGGTTTCGATGTTTCGTGGGCGCGCGACCCGAGCCGGGCTGAGCCTGACTCCGGACTGGGAGCAGGCGGGAGACCGCGAGGATGTTCGCTTGGGATCGGCGGTTGCGGCTGTCGGGGATGTGAATCATGATGGCTTCCCGGAGTTCATCTACAGCGCCTTAAACTGGCCGAGTTGCGATGCGGTGCGCGGGGTGGCGTTTCTGAAGTATGGGAAGGGCCCCACCTCGGTGCGTCCCAACGGGCTGAGATTCATGCGCGATGTCGGCGTGGAAGAATATGCGTTGCTCAATGTGAGCGATCCGAAGTTCGGGGATCGGCTGGTGAAATCGGGTCAGAACGACCCCGTGAAGCTGGAGCGGCTTCTGGCGGAGGCGCGCGCGGAATTGAACGCGCAGGTCATGAACACCTCCTTGGAGACGGAGGCTTTATTGCGCCTGGCTCCGCTGCAGAAGTTGATGCCGCCTGCGGCCTGGGAAGCACACCTGGGCGATCTGGTCTTTGACAATGGGGCTGCCTGGTTTGTGAACTGTGGCTCGACCAATGAGCAGCGCGATGCGCTTTACCGTCTCTGGACTCCGGACACGCGCTATCTGGTCGACACCAGCGCGCAGCTTGCCGTGGTAGCGCAGGCCGTGGACGATTCACTGCTGACCGACCGTTACATTCCCAACGAGGTTCTTCGCTCAGAGCGTTGGTTCGGATCAAACCTGCGTTATGCGGTGCCGGTGCCTTCGGGACGCTATCGAGCGGTGCTGTATTTCGCGGAGACCTGCCTGCCCTGTGTCGGGCCAGCGATGGGGGGCACGGGGTGCAGCGCCTGCAGCCGTGTGTTCGACTTAGAGTTCGAGGGAGTCAGGATGGCCAATGTCAATCCAGCGGATCGCGCCTTGGGCGGGTTGTTGGATGGCAAGGGAGCGACCCTCAAAGCCACGGAGATTGTGTCAGCTCCCTTCGAGGTGACGGATGGAAATTTCAATCTCACCTTGTTTGATAAGGGCAACACGAATCCGCCCGAGAATCCTGCCATCAAGGGGTTTGTTCTCATGCGGCTCCCGGCGGTCGGCAAGACCTTCAATGGACCCACTCTGAGTGTGGCTACGGCGACCTTGGGAAATTCGAGTGGCAGTTCGTCCAACCTGACCTTGATTGCCGATCTGAAGGGCAATCTGGCGCTCGTGCAGAGCGGCCTGGGAACGGTTCGGCTGGAGCTGTCGGACGATCTCAAAACCTGGCAATCGGCGAACAGTCCGCCGGCCTTGGTTTCGCGTGCGGTGCGCTTCGTGGTGCCGCGGGTGGGAACTGGGCGTCGGTTCTATCGAGCGAGGCTGGATCTGCCGGGGTTGTGAGCGGGCGATGGGGGGCAACGAATATGGAGTGCGGAGACATGTCTCCGCTTTTCCTGCACGCGACGGAGTGGCTGGAGGAGCGCTCCAAGTTAATGGGGGGCGTGAGAGGGGCTAAGGTGGCGTGAAGGAACAGCGGTGTCGTGCCACCGCAGTCCATAGGGCGGCTCGTGCCTCACGCCAACCCTCACCCGGACACAATCCCACCCCGCTGCGCTCGGGGCGGTGGCGCTTTCCCGTTGCGCCCGCCTGGGACTTGTGGGCAGATTCTTGCGCATGAAGCCCCCGCTGGTTCGCTTGATTCTGCTTCTCGTGTGCTTGCTGAGCTTTTCCGCGTACGTCATGACATCCTCAGCGGATCTGCCGTCACGAGTTGCGACCCACTTTGACATTCACGGGAATCCCGATGGTTGGATGTCCCGCGATGGTCACGTGCGTTTCATGTTGAGCTTCGGCTGGCTGTTCCCGCTGATCATCCTAGGCATCTTCTTCGCGATACGCTTCCTCCCGCCACGCCTGGTGAACATGCCGAACCGAGATTACTGGCTAAGCCCGGAACGGCGCGGGCCTACTTGCGATTGGCTGTTCGGTCACGGGGCCTGGCTGAGTATCCTGGGGGTGGCCTTTTGCGCGGGGCTGCATGCCTTGGTGTTGCTAGCCAGCCGAAGCCCACGGGGGCAGCTCTCGAACTCGATGTTGTTGGCCTTGGCCGGCGCATTTATCGCCGGCTTGATCGCCTGGATCTTCGGAATGTTTCGCCGATTCCGACTGCCATCCGAAGGTTAAGGGTGCGTTTCTTGGGATCACGGCGGAAATCATCCGGATCCGAAGGTGTCACTCTTCCTTGCTGAGCGCCGTCTGATACCCGTATTTCTTGGCCAGAGCCAGACACGCGGCCAGCGGCTTGACGCCGTTGGTGCACGTGGGATCCGAAAGGCTGGCGGCTGCGACGGCCACGCCGGTCTCGAGACAGCGCTTCAGTTCCCAGTCTTCATGGAATCCCATGAGAGTTCCGGCGCAGAAGGCGTCGCCGGCGCCGGCGGTTCCCGCGATCGCTTTGGCAGGAAGCTTCAGGGATGGTTGCCAGACATCCTCACCTTTGCGCGTGCGGGCGAAGGCACCCTCGGGGAAGTGAATCACGACCAGCTCACGCACGCCCTTTTGCAGCAGGGCACCGGCCGCATGCCGCAGGGACACAGTATCGAGCTTGCCATCAGCCTGGCGAATTTTGAATCCGGCGGTCTTGCCGGCTTCAATCTCGTTCAGCACGCAGTAGTCGACATACTTCAGAGCGGGAGTCACCACCTTCGCGAAGCGGTCGCTGTCCTCGCTGACGACGTCCACGCTGGTCTTCAATCCGGCTTCTTGTGCGGCGGCAAGCAAGCGGGCTGCTTTCGTGCCGTACTTGGCGTCCGACTCGTCGAGCGCATCGAGGAGGAGGAGGTATCCCAAGTGGAAGAGCCGAGCCTTGGTCTTGGAGAAATCGAGTTCAGCGCCTTTCCAGAGAGCATTGGCTCCGCGGAGATGAAAGAAGGTGCGCTTCCCACCCTTCGTTTCCGTCATGACGTCGGTGTACGAGGTGGGAGCCTCGGACGTCATCTTGAGGAAACGGGTGTCGATCTTGTTCTTCTGGCAGTCCTGCAGGATGGCTTCGCCCAGGGCGTCCTTGCCGACCAGACCCGCCGCCGAGAGCGGGAACTCCGCTCCGAGCTTCGCCAAGTCCACCAACACGTTGTAGGGGGATCCGCCAGTGCCGGTTGATTGGCTGGAGATATTCGCGAGAGATTCGCGTTGGGGGTAGACGTCGATCATTTTGACCTGATCGATAATCCAGTTTCCACCTGCCAGGACACCCCTGCGGGATGATGTGCTTTTGGTGCTCATTTCGAAAATCGGTTCAGCGCTTGCCTGCCGTAGAATCAACTGAATCGGCAGAACTGATGAAAGCGCCAGCAGAACAAAGTGAATTAGAACCGTCCCGTCTCTGGCAAGCGGTTTTTTCTCAAAACGCCTTAAATTCCCGACATTTTACTGGACATCGCCGGGAAAAAACCGGCGTGTGGGGGGGCATGAAACGGAAGTTGGACTCGATTCAATCGGTGATTCAAGACCTCGCCCGCGGGAAGCTGGTCATCGTGGTGGATGACGCTGATCGGGAGAACGAGGGTGATTTGGTGATGGTCGCCGAGAAAGCGACTCCCGAAACGGTCAATTTCATGGCGCGCTTTGGGCGTGGCTTGATCTGCGTTCCAACCACCTCGGAACGGCTGAGCCAGCTGGGTGTGGAACAAATGGTGGCTCAGAACCAGGATTCCTTTAAGACCGATTTTCAGGTCACAGTCGATGCGGCCCGAGGCATTACCACTGGGACAAGCGCGGCCGACCGCGCACTCACGATTCGGGTCATTTCCGACCCGCGTTCCAGCCGGGAAGACTTGGTGCAGCCGGGGCATGTCTTCCCCTTGAGAGCCAAGGCGGGCGGAGTGCTGCAGCGCGCGGGGCATACCGAGGCGGCGGTTGATCTGGCGAGGCTGGCGGGGTGCCGTCCGGTGGGGGTGATCTGTGAGATCATGAACGACCGGGGCGGGATGATGCGCCTGCCGGAGCTGTTCAAGTTCGCCACCAAGCATCGGCTCAGCATCTGCAGCATCGAGGACCTGATCAAGTTTCGGCGGACTCAGGAAAAGCTCATCGAGCGCGTGGAGACCATTCGGATGCCCACCGATTACGGCGATTTCACCTTGCACCTCTACCGATCCAAAGTAGATGGGCAGGACCACCTGGCCCTGGTGCGGGGGGATGTGACCAAGGCCAAGCGAGTCCTGGTGCGCGTCCACAGCGAGTGTCTCACCGGGGATGTGTTCGGGTCGCGTCGCTGCGATTGCGGGCCGCAGCTTCACGAGGCGATGCGCCGGATTGCGCAGGAGGAGTGCGGCGCGATTGTCTACATGCGGCAGGAGGGCCGGGGGATCGGGCTGGCTCCGAAGATCCGGGCGTACAAGCTCCAGGAGCAGGGCTACGACACCGTCGAGGCTAACTTGAAACTGGGCTTCAAGATGGACTTGCGGGAATACGGGCTAGGCGCGCAGATCTTGGCCGACCTGGGATTGAAGAGTATCCGTTTACTGACCAATAACCCCAAGAAGGTGGTCGGGCTGGATGCTTATGGGCTTGAGATTGTGGAGCAGGTGCCGATTCGAATCAAACCCAACCCGCACAACGAAAAATACCTGAAGACCAAGCGAGACAAGCTCGGGCACAAGATCTGATCTGTTGTGCTCTCCGCGGACGGGACCGTTTGGGTCCCGGGTCGGGCGGACCCGAGCAGACGGCTGACTAGTAGACCTTGCGGAGGTTGGATGGGAGGATATTGAGCTCGTCGCGGTACTTGGCCACGGTTCGGCGGGCGATGACGATCTCGCGTGCCGCCAGCATTTTCACCACCTCTTGATCGGAGAGCGGTTTTGCTCGGTCCTCGTTGGAGAAGATCTCAGCGATGATGTCCTTCACACTGGTGTTGGACATGGTCCCGCCGCCGGAAGTGGCGATGCCGGAGGTGAAGAAATACTTCATCTCGAAGATACCCTGCGGGGTGTGCATGTACTTGCCGGACACCGCCCGGCTGACGGTGGTTTCGTGGACCCCGACCACCTCTGCCACCTGAACCATGGTCATGGGGCGTAAGGCGGAAACTCCCTGCTCCATGAAGTCGCGTTGGCGGGCGACGATCTCCTTCGCGATATTGGAGATGGTCTGCTGTCTTTGGTGGATGCTTTTGATGAGGAACTTGCCGGCCCGGATCTTTTCGCGAATATATTCGCGGACTTCGGGGGAGCTTTCGGCCTTCGCCATCAGATCCTTGTAGTAGTTGCTGATGCGGAGCTGGGGAACCTGTTCGTTGTTCGTGTTGACCACGAACTCGTCACCCACCTTGGTGACGAAGACTTCGGGAACGACATATTGATCGTTGTCGGGCAGGAAAGCGCGGCCTGGTCGCGGATCTAATTTGGCGATGGATTGGACCGCATCCTGGATTTCATCGACCGTTTTGCCGAGCCCCCGAGCCATTTCTGGGAGGCGTCGTTTGCCAAGGGCATCCATGAAGCGGTCGACAATCTGATACTGGAGGGTGTCTTGCTGGTTGGTGCGCTCCAACTGCAGCATCAGGCACTCGCGGAGGTCGCGGGCGCCGACGCCGGGGGGTTGGAATCCTTGAATCGCTTTGAGCACCTCGCCTACGTCCTCCACCGGTTTGCCGTGGTTCAGAGCTAGTTCCTCGACGGCGGACTTGAGGTAGCCGAAGTCGTCGATGTTTCCGACGATCAGTTCGGCGATCTCCTGCTGTTCGGGGGTCATGTCGGAGAGGCGGACCTGACCGAGAAGGTTTTCTTGGAGTGAAACTCCCGATACGAGGGAGTCGAACATGAACTGGCGGCGTTCTTCATCCTCCTCCGACGCCCGGTTGGGCACATTCGTTTGGGCGTAGTGCTCGCGAGTCTCCGTGTCAAACTGAACCAATTTTTGCCATTCCGCCTCAAAATCGTCCACGGGAGCGTTGGTCGGCTTCTCGGTGGCAGGATCGTAGATGACGTCCCGAGGCGGCTCGGCGGGATCGGCTGCAGCGGGTGTGTCATCCTCCTGGGAGGACGGTTTCTCGCTCAATTCGACCTCAGTAGCCTGGACTTCCTCCAGAACAATATTTTGCTGCATCTCCTGCTCTACCAAAGCTTTCAGCTCTAAGGTGGGGGCCTGGAGCAGAGCAAGGGACTGTTGGAGCTGGGGGGCCAGCACCTGAGACAAACCCATCCGTTGTGTCTGTTGTAATCCTAGAGCCATATAATTGAATTATCGGCGTGTTAACATACAACTCAAGAGTCATTTCGCAAATCCCGGAAAGGACTCTCAAAAGAGGGCTTGCTTTGACTTTGTTCCCTGCGTAACTTCACGGCTCTTTTTGAAACGATAAACGAACCGCCCAACTCGTCGAACGTGATGAGAGGCGGCTCAATTTAGAAATTTATGGCAGTTAGAATCCGCTTAAAGCGTATCGGATCTCGCAACGATCCCGTCTATCGTATTGTGGTGGCTGACAATCGCAGCCCGCGCGATGGCAAGTGCATCGAAGAGCTGGGTACTTATGACCCTAAGAAGAGTGCCACGGTGAACTACACTGTGAACTTGGAACGGGCCCAGTACTGGATCAGCAAGGGGGCGCAGCCGTCCTCCACTGTCGCCAGCTTCATCAAGCGCGCCTCTAAGCCGGCCGCTTGATTCGGCGCCACTGCCCCGCCTATGCAGAACTTCATTGAATATGTCGTGAAGGGGCTGGTGAAGCATCCGGAGCAGGTGACGGTGACTCCGGTTGAACGGAACGGATCGACGGTTTACGAGCTGCGTTTGGAATCCACCGATGTTGGGCGAGTGGTGGGACGCAGTGGGAAAACCATTAACGCGATTCGCTCGCTGATGATTGCCGGAAGCGCTCGCAAGGGTGTGCGTTGCTCGCTCGACATTGTGGAAGAGAATCCGCGCCGTCGCTGACGCGTTGGGCGTCGCTTCGTTCGGCCTCTGAAATCGGCGACGTTGGGCGATACTACTTGCGCTCTTAGGCGCCAGCTATGCGAATCGATGTGTTAACGCTCTTCCCGGCGATGTTCGTCGGGCCATTGGACGTGAGCATCGTGCAGCGGGCTCGGACGTTGGGCTTGCTCGATCTGCGGATTCATAATCTTCGGGATTATACGCACGATCGTCACAAAACGGTGGATGATCGTCCGTTTGGGGGAGGCCCCGGGATGGTCTTGAAGCCCGAGCCGCTGTTTGAGGCGGTTGAGGCCCTGAGGGAGCCTGGCGGGGGCGCTCGAGTGGTGTTGTTTTCGCCTGCGGGAAGGCCGTTCACGCAGGCTATTGCCCGCGAGTTCTCGGCGGAAAAGCATTTGGTGCTGATCTGTGGGAGCTACGAGGGTGTGGATGAGAGGGTGCGCGAGGCCCTGGCTCAGGATGATCTGAGCATCGGCGACTTCGTGCTGACGAACGGTGGATTGCCGGCGATGGTGGTGGTGGATGCGGTGACGCGGCTTTTGCCTGGCGCCTTGGGCGACGAGGCGAGTGCGCAGGATGAGTCCTTTGCGCAGGGGCTGTTGGAGTACCCGCATTACACGCGGCCGGCGGAATTTCGTGGGATGAAAGTTCCGGAAGTGTTGTTGTCCGGACACCACGCTGAGATTGCCAAGTGGCGATCGGAGCAAGCTAGGCAGAGGACAGCCAAGCACCGCCCTGATCTGCTGGAAGGCAGCAAAACGACTAATGGAGCGTAAGGCTCCAGATTAATTTATGAACCAAGCGTTATTAGACAAGATTGAGGCCGAGCAGGTCCGCAAGGATATCACCCCGTTCAACGTGGGCGATTCGGTGCGGGTTCACACCAAAGTAGTGGAAGGCGATAAGGAACGTATCCAGATTTTCGCGGGCGTTGTCATGGCTCGTCGTGGACACGGGTTGAACAGCACGTTCACGGTTCGCCGCATCAGTTACGGTGAGGGCGTGGAGCGCGTGTTCCCGGTGAACTCCCCCCGCATCGACAAGATCGAAATCGAACGCCACGGCCAGGTTCGTCGCGCCAAATTGACCTACCTCCGAACTCGTGTCGGCAAGGGTGCCACTTTGGTGAAGGAAAAAGCGAAGGACACGTCTGCCGCTTCCAAGAAGTCGGCGGCCAAGTAAGTCCTCTCCGCGATCCGCTTCATTTTGCATTGATCCGCCCCTCAGGAGCCCGCTCCGGGTTTCGGGGGGGCGGATTTTTGTCGGAAAATCAGGCCTGCCTCCCGGCTCTGTTCGCGATGACGCGGGGCGGGGTGCGACGGGGAGGTCCTCATTTTTCTTCCATACTCCCTACTTGCGCTCCCGGGTTCGCTGCCCCAACTTACTTTGAGTCGATTCACACGACTTTTTATGCCTAAGCCCTCTCACGACCCGGATGAAATGTTTGAAGAGTTCCTCTTTGATTTTGATCAGGAGGATTTAGGGCGTTTTGTCCGGCGCTTGCCGAACCTGATCGAGAGTGGATTTGGCAAGACGCAGGCGGATCAGGTGACCAAGGCGGTGAAGAAGTTGCGCAAGGGTGTCAAATCCACCCTGGATTTTCCCATTCGCTACGTCGGGCAGGAAACGCGATTGGTGGTGAGCCTGCACGCGATGGATGACGTCGAGTTTCCTACGTTGTACCTTTACGGCACCCCGGACCTCATCGCTGCGGTGGAAGATGAGTTGTCCCGGTTCGTGGAGCAAAGCCCTGACGAGGAGGGCTAAGCGTTCCCTCGGAGGCCGCATCATCCCAGTCCCTACTCTATGGATCCGGTTCCGAACGATCTTCCTCCTGCTGCTGTCCAGCCGCCTGCCTTCTCGGCGCGGGCTTTGTTGCAGGAGATGGAGCGCGTCGCCAAGAATCGTGCCCTTCTGGCGGAGTTAACGGCCGAGGAACGATCCCGTATCATTCAGGCGGCGGGAGATATCTTTAGTCCTGACATCGCGGAACGACGTCGCTTGGTCAAAGCCAAACAGCGGCGCCATAAGGCGGAGAAGGTGGAGCGAGATGAGCGGGTGTTGACCGAGACCGGCATTCGCAAGCTTCGTCGTGAGGTGGTCTTCACTACCCCCAATGCGTTTCCGCCGGAGAATTTTGGCGAACCCGAAACGGTGTCCGACCCGGAGTTTCGGGAGGTGTTGCAGGCGCAGAATTGTTACATCTGCAAAAAGGACTACTCGGTCATCCACCACTTTTACGATCAGCTGTGTCCGACCTGCGCCGAGTTCAACTTCAAAAAGCGGACCGAACTGGCGGACCTGCGGGGACGGGTGGCGTTGTTGACGGGCGGTCGCGTTAAGATTGGCTACCAGACCGGCATCAAGCTGCTTCGAGCGGGAGCTTCGCTGATCGTTACCACTCGCTTCCCTCGTGATTCCGCTCTGCGGTATGCGCAGGAGCCAGATTTTGCGGAATGGGGTCATCGGCTGGAGATCTTCGGCCTCGACTTGCGTCACACGCCGAGCGTCGAGGCTTTCTGCCGGCATCTGCACCAAACCCGGGATCGGCTCGACTTCATTGTCAACAATGCCTGCCAGACGGTGCGCCGCCCGCCCGATTTCTACCAGCACATGATGGAACGGGAAACCGCCTCCCTCGAGGCGTTACCTGAGAAGGCGCGTTTGTTGTTGGGGGCTTACGAGGGACTACGGGGGTATCATCTGCTGCCCGAGGGCGATGGGAATTCCGCGGCGCTTCAAACCAAGCTGACGCAGGTGACGGGTTTGACCCACTCAGCCGAGCTCTCGCAGCTGCCCCTGCTGCCGGAGGAACTGGCGGCTCAGCGCGATCTGTTTCCGGAAGGGCGGTTGGATCAAGATCTGCAACAAGTGGATCTGCGCGAACGGAACTCCTGGAGGCTGACCATGGCGGAGGTGCCCTCGGTGGAGCTGCTGGAAGTTCAGTTGGTCAATGCGGTGGCGCCCTTCGTTCTGAATGCCCGGTTGAAGCCACTGATGATGCGGAGTCCTGAACGGGACAAGCACATCGTGAACGTCTCGGCAGTCGAGGGGCAGTTTTATCGCAAGTTCAAGACCACGCGTCATCCGCACACCAACATGGCGAAGGCGGCTTTGAACATGATGACTCGCACCTCCGCTGCCGATTATCATGCCGACGGGATCCATATGAACAGTGTGGATACCGGCTGGGTGACGGATGAGGATCCGGTGCAAATTGCGAGCCGCAAGGTGAAAGATCATCGGTTCCATCCGCCCTTGGACATCGTCGATGGTGCGGCCCGTATCGTGGATCCCATCATCGCCGGTTTCAATAGTGGCACCCATCTCTGGGGTAAATTCCTCAAGGATTACGTGCCTACGGATTGGTGAGAAACTGGGGAAGCCTGACCTTGTCTCGCACAGGGACCGTTAATCGACCAACTTCTTTGAAACCTTTTGTCCTACCTGGTGTCTACCATGGTAAGGGGGGTGCTTGAAGTTGAACCTGTCTCGGGTAGCAGGAGGATTGAACGCCTCTTCTGAGTTTCTCTCGAACTCCTGCTACTCGTTCTGCTTTGAGGCGGGTGGTGGAGCCGACAGGGATTGAACCTGCGACCTTCTCATTGCGAACGAGACGCTCTACCAACTGAGCTACGACCCCATTCGCCCCAAGCGACCTACAGAAGCTACTGAACCCTCTCCTGATTCGGCAAGAAAGAAAACGGATGGCGAAACGGCGGTGGTAGCACGAAGGGCATGGTCGTCGCAAAGCGTTTTGGAGTGCGTGCACTTTGGTGCCGCTTTTGTCCTTCCGGCGTAGGGGGGAGGCCCCTCCGGGGAAACGGGAAAGCGGCAGAGGGTTATCATCTTTAGCCCTTAGTCTCTCCCTACCTGTCTAGGGTTGCCAATGTCACCTCGTGTCCACGAAGAGGTAGGAATCACCACTTTGCGGGGCTATAGTCCTCTCACGGTTGCGCCGATCCAATGGGGATGAGGGGTAGACACCGGAAGCCCTTGGAATCGGAAGGTTGGCCCGTCGCGAATGAAATTGCTTCAGGAGCCAAGATCGGGCTAAGATGACTGCGAACCCAAAAACCTATCGGCATCCCTCGTTATCCGTTATGAGTGCACGATTTTTCTTTCGCAGTCTTCTCCTGCTGCTGTCCTCCTTCCACCTGGATGCCGCCGACATCGAGCCGCCGCGGATTCTTTCCATCGAACCGCCGGCAGGCTCCGCTGTATCCCTGCTTGATCAGGTCAAGGTGGTGTTCACCGAGCCGGTAGCCGGACTCCAAGCGGGTGATTTTCTCATTAACAATGCGCCGGCTCAAAGTGTTTCTGGCGCCAGCAACACTTGGACTTTTTACTTTGGGCAACCCTTGGCGGGGGCGGTCGGTGTTCGTTGGGATATCAACCACACGGTGACCGATCTTTCGGGGAATCGACTCGACGAGACCGCTGCCGGTAGCGTGTGGTCCTACGTGCTGGCGGATGCCGTCTCTCCGGGGGTGTTGCGTTCCCTGCCGCTGCCAGGCGCCGTTGTGCCCGGGTTGGCCTCTCTTGATCTCTGGTTTACCGAGGAAGTGCAGGGGGTTGATGCGGCTGATCTGTTGGTGAATGGCGTCGCCGCCCGGGAAGTCACAGGATCGGGCGCGGGCCCCTATCGATTCCAATTTGGCCCGCTGGGACCTGGAACGGCGACTTTGGCCTGGGTAGCCGAAAATGGGATCAGGGATCTTTCCCCTGCCCAAAATCCCCTGGCCAGCAGCGGCTGGACTTACACCGTGTCACCGCAGTCGAGCGAGGCGAAGGTGAAACTCAATGAGTTCATGGCCGACAACCTGAATGGGCTGCTGGATGAAGATGCTGCGGCAGAAGACTGGCTGGAGATCGTCAATGAGGGGAACGCCTCGGTTAGTCTGTTGGGATGGGGGTTGACCGACGATCTGGCTGATCCCTTTAAATGGGTCTTTCCCGCTATCGACTTAAGCCCGGGGCAGCACTTGGTCGTGTTCGCTTCAGGAAAGGATCGGCGGGCCACGACGGCGGGGGCGCGCTTGCACGCCAATTTCCGTTTAGCCGCCGGCGGAGGTCAACTCGGGCTCTATCGGCCATCCTTGCCGGCGATTCCCGCAGACCTACTCGTGGAGTATCCTTCTCAACGTGGGGATGTGGCCTATGGGAGGATCGCCTCGGATACCTTCGCCTATTTGGCGACCGCCACCCCGGGAGCAGCTAATTCGGTCGGAAAAACGTATAGTGGAGTGGTGCAACCGCCCAGTCCGTCGGTGGCGAGCGGATTCTTTGAGCGGCCCTTCGTGTTGCAGTTGGGAACGGAGACGCCGCATGTGACCATCTACTACACTCTTGATGGAAGTGTTCCCACGCGAAACAGCTTTCTCTATTCTGGGGCCATTCCGGTGGAGGGCACTCCGGCTCGGGGGGTGGTTACCATCCGCGCTCAAGCGTTTGCGCCGGGGTTGCTCCCTTCGACGGTGACCACCCTCACCTATATTTTTCCCGAGATGGTCTTGAGTCAACCGGCTGTTCCCGCGGGCTTTCCCGCCACGTGGGTGTCGCCCGGAAAGAACAGCACTTCGGGCGACTATGCCATGGACCCACGTGTGACCACCAATCCGGTCTACCGTCCCCTGATCCTCCAAGGCCTCAAGGAGCTTCCCACCCTCTCCATGGTCACCGATGAAAAGCTGGTCTTTGAACCCGCCCAGGGTGTCTACGTCCGCCGGGATTCGAAGAACCGTCAGCCGGTCCACGTGGAGATGATCTTTCCTGATGGGACTCCTGGGTTTGCCTTGGATGCGGGATTCGAGATCCAGGGGGGCAGCAGCCCCGACGATTCGGGTTCCGACTGGAAGGACAAGAATCTTTCCATGCGGTTGATCTTCAGTGGTGATTACGGCAATAAGAAGCTGAGGTTTCCCTTGTATGAGGGTTCGCCCGTTGATGAATTCGACACTCTCATCATTGATTCGGGCTTGAACATGGTGTGGAACCACATGACGGCGGACGATCAGCGGTATCGAGGACAGTATGCCCGCGAGCAGTTCGTCAACGAACTCATGATCCGCACGACCGCGCAACCGCCCCGAGGGCGGTTCGTGCATGTGTACATCAATGGCCTCTATTGGGGCATGAAGAATCTGCATGAGCGTCCTGAGGAAAAATGGGCAGCCAGCCATTTTGGTGGCGATCCGTTGGACTACGACATCATCAAGCACACCAGCGGAACTGTGATCTCAGGCTCCGGGGCGGCCTACTCCCAGATGCTGTCGGCGGTCGGGAAACCGATGGCGAACATCACCAACTATGTGGCCGCGATCTCCCATCTCGATCTCGATTGGTTTATCGACTACATGATGGTGAACATTTGGGTAGGTAACGACGACTGGGATCATCACAATTGGTATGCGGTTCGCAGTCGCAAGCCCGGTGCGCCGGGATGGCGATTCATTTCCTGGGATGCGGAGCATGTCCTGAAAAGTGTGACGGAAGATCGCCTGGCTATCAGCAATACGGGAGCCGGTAGTGGGATTTTGGCGTCGCTCCGCAACAGTCCGGAGTTTCGGCTCCGATTCGCGGACCGGGTGCACAAGCACTTCTTTAACGACGGAATCTTTTACGTGGATCCCCTGCATCGGGAATGGGATCCGGCGCACCCGGAGTGGAACCGGCCGGCGGCGCTTTACATGCAAGTGATCGACCAGGTGGATCCGGCGATCGTTTGTGAGTCGGCGCGATGGGGAGATGTGGCGCGTCCGGGCCAGCCCTACACCCGCAACGTCGAGTGGCTGCGCGAACTGCAGTCGCTGCTCTTTCTGACCAACTCCTCTGGGAACACCACTCGCTATTTCCCTCTGCGGTCCTCGAACGTCTTCCGATCGTTTGCCCGTGGGGGACTCTATCCCACTAACGCTACTCCGCCCATCTTCCGGCAGCATGGCGGTCGGGTCCCGTTTGGGTATGCGCTTACGATGACCAACCCGGGGGCGGGCACGGTGTATTTCACTCTGGATGGAAATGATCCGAGAGTATTCCGGTCCGGGGAAGTGTCCTCCTCGGCGCGCGAGTATCAGGAGCTGAACCCGCCGCTGATCAGCAGTCGTGTCTTGGTCAAGGCGCGGACCTTGAATGGCACCAATTGGAGCGCGCTCAATGAGGCTCAGTTCGAATCGGGTTCGTTCGAGTCGCCGCTCCGTCTTACGGAGATCATGTATAACCCTCCCGGCGGCGATGCCTACGAGTATGTGGAGTTCCAGAATGTGGGAGCGCAGGATCTCGACTTGACGGGGTGGTCGATGGAGGGCGTGAGCTTCACGTTCGTGCCGGGCACTCGCATCGCTCCCGGCGCCTATCTCGTGGTGGCTTCAGGCGTCGATACCAACGCGTGGAAAATTCGCTATCCGGGCGCGCGAATGGCCGGAACGTTTGACGGGAGCCTTTCCAATGGGGGGGAGCGACTGGGTGTTTCCTCTCCTGATGGCAGTTTCGGGGTCGTGGTTGACTATGATGATGAAGCGGGGTGGCCCGTTCTGGCGGATGGAACCGGCGCCTCATTGGAGATCATCGATCCCTTGCGCAATGGGAATGATCCAGCGAATTGGACTGCGCGTGCCGTCAGTGGCGGATCCCTGGGGCAACCCGGTCCTTCCCTGCAGCGGGAGGTGCGGATCCACGAGGTGCTCGCTGACAATGCGGGCGGAATCGTTCATGAAGGGACGGCTCCGGACTTTGTGGAACTTCACAACACCGGTGCCGCAACGGTCGACCTCGCCAGGTGGAGTTTGGTGGGACGTGGCGCCGGACAGCGCTTCGTCTTCCCGGCGGGGACGCAGATTGCTGCCGGAGGCTATCTCGTGATTTGGATGGATTCGGCCGTGAACTCCGGGCTCCATGCGCAATTTGGTTTGGATCGGGAAGGGGACTCACTCTTCCTTGAAGACTCCCAATCGAATCGGGTGTCGACCGTTAGTTTCGGCAATCAGCTTCCGGATCGATCCATCGGCCTCGATGGTTCGGGGTGGATCCTGACTCAGCCCACGCCCGGAGCTGTGAATGTCGCGATCGACCTCGCTCCGCTCTCGGCGTTGCAGATGAACGAGATCCTGGCCAATCCGGCTCCGGGGCAGGAGGATTGGGTCGAGTTTTTCAACGCCCATGCCTCCTTGCCAGCCCGGCTTGAAGGCTACGTGGTTCGGACGGCCAATGCTTCCGCAACGTATGGCTTTCCGGCGTTCGTGGCTCCCCAAGGGTTTGTAGAATTGGTGGCCGATGGAAAGGCCGGCCCTCGGCATCTGGGACTCAAACTTCCCGCCGAGGGCCCGGAGCTGCGGCTGTTTGCCCCCGGAGGGGAGCAGATTCAGAGCGAGGCCTATGGTCAGGAGGCGGAAGGGGTTTCCTTTGGAAGATACCCGGATGGTGCCCCTTCGCGCTTTAACTTCGATGGCAACTCCACGCCGGGCCTCCCCAACGCCGGTCCTGTGGTTTACCAAGGCCCTCGGTTCAATGAGATCATGGCCCGGTCTACGTTCGAACGTTTGACCCCCGCGAGCGGCTTCGCGGATTTCGTCGAACTTCACAATCCGGGAACCACCGTCATTTCGCTCAACGGCTATCGACTGGAGCTGAATCATGGGGCCGACGGCACGTTTGTTTTCCCCTCCGGGATCAGCATCCCGGCGAATGGCTACTTAGTCGTGCTGTGCGATCGAGGTATCCCCGCGTCAACATCGGCGAGCGGTCTCATCGATGCAGGGTTCAGCTTGCCTGGTGAGGGGGCGGCTCTGACCTTGCGCAGCCCCGCGGGCGGTCTGTTGCGTCAGAGCTACGGTCCTCAAATACCCGACCAATCGATCGGTGTGGTCGGCGGGCCTGGCGGGCCGTGGAAGCTCATGGCCATGCCTACGCGGGGCGCCGCCAACTCGGGCGCGGCCACCGTCGGGTCGGTTGCTGGCTTGTCCATCAACGAATGGATGGCCAATCCGGCCTCGGGTAATGATTGGGTGGAACTCCGCAATAGCTCGGCCTTGCCAGTCGCACTGGACCAAGTGGGAATCCTCGATGATCCCTCCCAGGCCGCTTCCCTGACAGCCGGGCGGTTTGAGCCCCTGAGCTTCATTGCGGGATCGGGCTATCTGAAGCTGGTGGCAGATGGACAACGCCATCAAGGCGCGGACCACCTGGCGTTTCAGTTGGATTCCGATGGCGACTATCTGCGCCTGTATGAGGTTTCCTCCGAGGGGTTATTGGTCAGCGTGATTGACGAGCTGAGCTTCGGAACACAGGTGGCTGGTGTGTCACAGGGCCGGTGGCCGGAGGGTGCCTCTGACATTAAGGACTTCACCGATTCGGCCTCCCCCGGAACGATGAACTGGCTGCCGATCGAGAACGTCCGAATCAATGAGATTCTGGCTAGCGCCCCCGCGGGGCAGCAGGACTTCATCGAGCTTCACAATCCAGGAAATCTCGTTGCCGACATCTCATCTTGGTTTCTGAGCGACGATCCGGCTCTGCCGCAGAAGCTCCGATTGGCGGTTCCCAAATCCATTCCAGCCCGAGGCTATTTGGTGGTGCGAGACGAGGACTTTGGAGTGGCGGGTGCCTTGGGGTTGCTGAGGCAGTTTAGCCTCTCGGCCCGGGGTGAAAGAGTGGTTCTGAGCGAGGCTGATGCCTCCGGGCGATTGACGGGACGGCAAGCGCAGGTCTCGTACGGAGCCGGCTCTGCCAACACCGCCTTTGGATTCGTCCCCGGATGTGCGGGTTCGGAGCTGGTGGCGTTGCGGGATCCGACGCCGGGATCGGCCAACTCGGGCGCTCGCGTGGGTCCAGTGGTCATTCACGAGTTCCGCCCCTCGCCGATAGCCGACGGCTTGTCGGACTCCTCCTTGGAATTTATTGAGCTGCACAACCTGACCGCTCAGCCCGTTACCTTTACCAACTCGTCCAACCCCGCCCTCAGATGGAGGTTAGCAGGCGGGGTGAGCTATGAGTTCCCGGTTGAACTTGAAATTCCAGCGGGTGGCTACCTGCTGCTCGTACCTTTCGATCCGTCCGTTCAACCAGCAGTCGCGTCTCGTTTCCGCGCTCACTATGGGCTTCCCTCGGGCCTTACCTTGGTTGGGCCCTATGCCGGATCACTGGCAGGATCGGCAGTCGAGTCGCTCAGTTTGGAACGGGATATTGTGGTGGATCAGGTGGACAGCCTCCCGGCAGCTAGAGAAGTCATCGACGAGTTCCGAACCGTTGGCCGGTGGCCGGGGAGCGATTCCGTTGTGCGACGCTCCTTGAACTCAGGTGCAGCGGCTTCGAGTTGGATGATCGCGACCCCGACTCCGGGGCGAGGAAATGTTTCTGGCTTTGGTGAATTGGATGCCGACCACGATGGCCTGCCGGACGCCTGGGAAACTGCTCACGGCTTGAGCCCCTCTGTACCGGCCGATGCGCTTCTGGATTCCGATGGAGACGGACGGAATAACCAGGAGGAATTCTATGACCAAACCGATCCTCGATCGAATGCCAGCCTGCTGACGGCTCCGTCCATTGTCAGCTCTCCCACGGATCAGTTGGCCCAAGTGGGTAGCACAGTTCAGCTGAGCGTCAGTGCGACGGGCAGTCCCGTTCTGGAGTATCAGTGGCTTCGTAACGGAATCCCTTTGCCGGGTGAGACGCAGGCACTGCTGACGTTGGCTGACGTCGGTCCCTGGCACAATGGAGACTATCGGGCGTTGGTTTCCAATGGTGCGGGTTGCGTTCGGAGCGCCGTAGCGAGGCTGACCGTGCCGATCCCGCCCACTATCCTGGTGCCGCCGCAGCTACAAATTGTGGATCCGGGCAAACCAGCCACCTTCTCGGTCACCGCGGTCTCCGCGAACCCACCCCTTCGTTATCAGTGGCTCATGGGGGGCAGCGAGATCCCGGGTGCCACGGGAAGTTCTCTGGTGGTGCCGGCTGCTCAGTTAGCCGACGAGGGAGACTATTCCGTGCGGGTTGAGGACTCGGTCGCCTCGCTGATCAGCGCCTCCGCTCGACTGGTGGTCAAAGTTCGGCCGGCGATCACTCAGGCCTTGAACCCTGCCCAGCAGACGGTCGCGGTGGGTTCCAATGCGACTTTCCTGATCCACGTTTCCGGCTCTCTGCCCATGACCTATCGGTGGCGCAAGGTGGGGAGTAGCACCTCGATCACCAACATCACCCTCTACAGCACCAGTTGCGTGTTTACGATCAGGGGCGCCAGGACCAACGACGCTGGCCGCTATTACGTGACCATCACCAACCTCGCCGGGGTTGCCGTGCCGCTGAACAGCACGACCTCCACCCTGGCGGTGGTCAAGGGACCGGCCATTCTGACGCACCCTCAATCGCAAACGGTGGATGCGGGCGGAAGCGTATCCTTCTCGGTGGTAGCTCAGGGGGATGGGGCTCTGTCCTATCAATGGCTGAGGGATGGAGCGCCGATCTTGGGCGCCAACCTAGCCACCTATTCCCTGTCCAATATCCAGGCGGCCGATGCCGGATCTTACGCCGTTGAGGTGGCCAATGCCGGTGCCACGGTCCGCAGTGATACCGCGCGGTTATTGGTAGTGGGCGGGACCAGTTTGGGTTATGCCCTGGATGGGACCCAATTGCACCTGACCTGGCCTGCGACCGCGGGCAGGACGTATCGGATCGAGTCCAAGTCGGAACTTTCGGGGGCTGCCCCCTGGCAGATCGTCGGGAACGAAATTGTCGCAGCCGGTCCTCAGGGTAACCTGACGGTCTCGATCGAGTTAACTGAGACGGCTCGCTACTTCCGACTCGTGCTGGTGGGGAACTAAAGCGAAAGAGGGGAATGAACCACGGATTTCGCGGATCCCACGGATGGGTAAAGACTTGAACAGACCACCTCACTGATCTGGAAGCGGCTGCGATCTCCTGCTAAAGAAGGTTTTCGATCCGTGTCATCCGAGAAATCCGTGGTTAGTTCATGCCCGGCTTTACGCTCGCTCTAGGGTGAAGCACGTGATCTCGGGGCGGGCGTTGAATCGGACCCGCATCAGGTGGCCGATGCCCCGGTTGATGTACATCTTGCGTCCGCCCGGCAGGTTGAATTCTCCGGCGGTGTAGTTGCGGTTCTTCACCGGCAGCATGGGCGGAGGTAGGAACGGAGCCTTACACTGGCCTCCGTGGGTATGTCCGCACAGGATCCAGCCCGAGTAGTCGTCCCAGACCGGCAGGTCTACCGTGTCCGGGTTGTGACTGAGGACGATCGCGGCCTGATCGCTCTGAAGTGTTCCCAGGCCTTTGTGGGCGTCGAAACGTTTGGACCACAGGTCATCCAACCCCACGATCTGCAGTCCCCTGATGGAAAGTTTCTCATTTCTTAGGATGCGAACTCCGGCTGCCTCCGCCCTCAGTGCAAGGCCATTGGCCACCTGCTTGTTTCGATACCATCGCCCGTAGTCATGATTGCCGAGTACGCCAGCGGTTCCTGATCGACCGTGAGGCAGGAAGGGGAACATTTCCTGGGCCCTCCCAAGAATCCCCTCCTCGTAGGTGGTGAAGTCGCCGGTGTAGACCACGATCTCGGGCGCTAGATCTCGAACACGGTCGAAGGCTTCGCGCAAGTAGCCATCGTCCACCTTGGCTCCGATATGCAGGTCGCTGAGCTGAACCAAGCGCTTCCCGATCAAGTCATCCGGCAGGGATGCGATAGGCAAGGGGCGCTGGACGACTTCCACCCAGTGAGGTTCCCAAAGCCAGGTGTAGGCTCCAGTCCCGATGCCCAACAGCGAGACATGCTGCAGCCTTTCGAGGAACCCTCGACGGCTCATCGACTTAAGCGGAGTGCTTGCCTTCACTCGATCGACGCTGGCTTTCCAAGAAAACTTCATTACGCCCAGTTCGACATCGGGTCGGCGATAACGTTCGAACGATCGGTGGCATTCTGGTTCCGGGTCCAGCGGTTGCGAGGGGTTGCTGAGGGACGTTCTTGGTGGATGGGTGCGTTAGTGGGGATGAGGCGGCGTGAAGGAACAGCGGTGTCGTGCCACCGCGGTCCATAGGACGCTCATACTCTTCGATGGCGTGGGGTAGCGGGGAGGCTCTATGGAGTGCGGAGACACGTCTCCGCTTTTCCTGCGCGCGCCGGAGTGGCGGAGGGACGTTCTTGGTGGATGGGTGCGTTAGTGGGGATGAGGCGGGGTGAAGGAACAGCGGTGTCGTGCCACCGCGGTCCATAGGACGCTCATACTCTTCGATGGCGTGGGGTAGCGGGGAGGCTCTATGGAGTGCGGAGACACGTCTCCGCTTTTCCTGCGCGCGCCGGAGTGGCTGAGGGACGTACTTGGCGGATGGGGGCGTTAGTGGGGATGAGGCGGGGTGAAGGAACAGCGGGGCCCCGTCCGCTTTCCCGCCCTCCCCGGAGGGGGATTTCGGCTTCCCTCACCCGGAAATAAACACACCCCGGTCGGATTGGGTCATCGGTCAACGCTTCGCATCGAGTTGATTGAGGGTCAACCAGAGCTGGCTGCGCAGCGCGGCACCTTGCTCGCTGTTCAGGCTGTATTTGACCTCCATCTGCATCACGGGTTTGAGTTCGCCGAGATCGAGAAAGACGCTCCTCCCGTCGGGTAACAATCGAGCTGCCCTGACCGTGACGTCGTCGCGTCCCTCTTTGCTGAGATCGGCGGCGGACCAGTCCTTCGATCCATAGGCCTCTGCGTACCGATAGTTCCATTGCTTCACACCGTAGCTTCCCGGGTCTTCAGCCGCCGAACGTTCGAGCGGGAGTGCGAAGGATAGCACTAATCCGTTTTGGTGCGCGTGCCAGGACACGGGCTGGCGGATCGGCTTGTTGAGGAAGCGCACGCGTTGCAATGAACCATCCTTGACCGCGCTGGTTTGCCAGCCGGTGCTGCCGGCGACGTACAGATGTCCATCGACGGGATGAAAGGAGCCGCGGTTAGGTCCCGAGAGGAACTTCACGGGAAGGGGCACCACGGCTCCCTGAGTCGCCGCTCCGACCTGATCACGCAGGACCAGCATCATGCCGCATCGGCCCCAAAGTAGGTGAAGCATCTGACCGCCTAGCGATCCCCAGCTCCCCTTGGGAACCCAGACCTGGCTGCCGCTCGAGTTGTCCACCCCGTGAGGAATCCAACACAGGGGGGCATCGTAACCCAAGGGGCGATCCGAGGTGATCTTGGGTCCGCCGAAGCCATAATAACCGCCCGGCTTGATCACGCAGAGCTGGGAAGAAGGGGTCCAAGTCCCTTGCTGAGGGGCAGCGCTAATGACGGATCCATCCGGACTCACGCCCATTCCATTCGGATTGCGGAATCCCGTGGCCAGCGTGTCTTGTCGCGTCCCATCCGGGCTGATGCGGTGCACCCCTTTGGGATCCACATAGTAGAAGTTTCCGGAATCGTCCTTTTCGAGACTCGTGACGTAGTCGTGACCACCGGGCGAGGTCTGGATCAGGTTGGAAAAGTTTTCGTAGAAGTCGGCCTCGCCGTCGGCGTTCAGGTCGTGTAGGCGGGTGATTTGGTCGCGGCCGAGGACGTAAATCTGACCGTCTCTCACCTTGAGCCCGAGAGGTTGGAAGAGTCCGGTCGCGAAGCGTTTCCAGCGCAGCGAGCTGAGCGTTGCATCGATGCCTTGCACGCGCCAGACGTCACCATGGATCGTGCAGACGTAGGCTGTGCCATCGGGCGTAAAGTCAACGCCGGCATTAAAGAAGAGCGCGTTCCAGGGGTTCTCGTAGGGCACCGTCAAGGTGTCCACCGCAAAGGCATCCGTTTCCCCACCGCGTTGCCCGGCGGTAATCAGTTCGGGAAGCCAGCGGGCCGGACCGGGCTTGATCAGACTCTGAAGATCCAGGTTCGTGCGTCCATCTTTAAGCACGGGAGGCAAGGCGGCAGCCACTTCGTTACTCATCCCCGACACAATGATGACCGTGAACTGACGGGCCTCGGAAGCGGGAGGGAAGTGGAGAAAGACGTCCCCCGACTCGGTCCGTTCGAACTCAGCACCCGACCCGACGAACCCAAGCATGAGCGCACCCGTCTCCAGCTCGAGTGAGGCAACCTGATTGTCGAATCGCTTCCGGCCTGTCTCGGAGCCCTTCGTTCCGCTGGCCAACAGTAGCTTGAGTGCTCGAGGGGTTGCCGGAAACTCGAATGTGCGGGTAAACACGGGGACGTTCTCCACGACCTCGAGTCCGGGACATTCTTGGATCTTCAGATCGTCCACCAGATATTCCAGAACGGTTCGCGTGCCATGGAGGTGTAACCCGACATAGCGAACTGACCGCGCCACCCACCCCGATCCCTTGGCACCCAGCGTGGCCGGTTTTCCAGCCGCTTTCGGTGCCTGGATCAGTCCGAATCGACCTGGGTCAAACTGGAGAAAACCACCAGTCCAAAACGCGCGCAGGGCACACGATGCGGTGTCGTAAGCGACCGTTCCCTGGCTTTGACCTCCCACCTTGATGGACAATCCCTTCGCAATACTTCCGCCGGGGAGAGGTAGCGTGGACGCGAGGAAAGGACCCACATCCGTCCGACTCCACCGATTGTCCACCCAGTCGCGTTCCTGTTGAGTGCCGGGTTCTCGCCCGGAAGCGGGCGGTTGTCCCGCCTTGAGTGCGGGTTGTCCGTGGGACGAAAAATCAGGGCCTGCGAGGGCGAGGCCCAGTGCGAGAGCGGTCCAAGTGACGGTGGTCCGACGCGATTTCGGAGCGGCGATGGAATAGGAAAACATGGCTGTCTTGAGTCAACCGATGTCCCTTGAGTGCTGTCAACGACCAACCTTCGGGAGGACTAAGGGCGGGTGTCATGTTGCTGGGGCACTCCCGACTCCGTGGGGTGATAAAAAGCCGTGGAGGGCTACCGGACTATGGAACTATAAACGTCGTCGGATCGGTTCCCGATCAACTCCAAGACGCGTCACGAACTACTGCTCAGGCAGGCTCTTCTGGTGCCGATAAGAGTGTTGGATGCAGGAACGGAGCCATCCGATGCCGGGAGGGACAGCGACGCGTCCCGGCTGCCTGGCCCGATCGCAATCCAGAGAGTGCAGCGATGCCAACATTTTCAATCATCACTCCGAGCTACCAGAATCTCAACTGGCTCAAGCTCTGCGCGGCGTCCATCCGCGATCAAGGAGTTTCCTTGGAGCACATCGTGCAGGACTCCTGTTCTCGCGACGGCACTCCCGAATGGCTGAGCGGACGGCAAGATTTGGTCGGTGTCGTGGAGAAGGATCGTGGCATGTATGACGCCGTGAATCGGGGTTTTGCCCGTGCCTCGGGCGAGATCCTTGCCTATCTGAACTGCGACGAGCAGTATCTCCCAGGTGCGCTGGCGCAGGTCGGCGACTATTTTGCCCGACATCCCTCGGTTGAGATGGTATTTGCCGATGCCCTGGTGGTGGATCCTCAGGGGCGTTACCTATGTGAGAGACGTGCGAGTACTCCCCAAGCCTTGCACACCTTGGTGAGTAACAATCTTTCGATACTCACGGCAGCTACCTTCTTCAGAAAATCTGTTTTCGCAGACCGTGGTTTGGCGTTCGATCCGCGTTTGAAGAGCGTAGGTGATGCCGAGTGGGTGCTCCGACTGCTCCAGGCAAAAGTGCGGATGGCGGTTTTACCACTGCTGACCTCGGCGTTCACCGACACGGGCTGCAACATGAACACTCGGCCAGAGTTGCAAGCGGAGAAGGACGACCTGATGCAGCGAGCCCCGGCTTGGGCCAGGGCAGGGCGATCCTTGATTGTGGCCCACTATCGGCTGCGTCGGCTGTTCGCCGGCCACTATCTGCCGTCTCCTCCCTACAATTACTCCATCTATACGCACTCCCACCCGGATCAACGCCAGGAATTTTCGGTCCTGAAGCCGCAGTTTCGTTGGGATCGCGTCGCCGCCCCTGCTCCTGAGATTGTGCCAGCCCCGCAGGAAGTGGTCGAGAGGCCGGCCCTAGCGATCGGGACGCGCGGTGGGCTAACCTCCGGGACTCCCGAGAAGGACTTGCCCGCTCGGTTGGCACCCTGACCGTTCACAGAAATGCGGCACTGCGTCATTCCCTGCTCAAGGAACTTGGTCGGTTCGTCAATCCATGGCGGGGGTGGTGGCACGCCTTCCAGGGTGCTGCTGAATTGGGGGCGATAGACCGGGGGTGTGGCTGCGCCACACGCCCCGGCTAATCTCTTTGGACCCTTCAGGTTCTTGGTGGCTAGTTCAGAAACTCGCTCGAAGAGGTAATGACATCCTCCATTGCAGTTCACTCGTGAGCGTGAATCCTTGATCTCCCTGTGTCGTTGCGTGATCCTACCTCCATGAACGAAGGGATGTTTCATTCATGAACAGCCAAGATCTCATCCGATTGGGGGTGCCGCCTGGGGAATCGATGCGACGGGGGATTGAGTTTATCTCCAAGTACATTCTCAAGGGATTGGATCGCTCCGCTTTGGCGGGCGAGGTTGAGGCGGTCGTTCGTAATCCCGCGGAGTTCGTGAAGGATACGCTGCGTGGTGAATTTGCCAAGTCGCTCCTGCGTTCGAATCGGGTTCTCCAGGAATCCAAGGCGGAGTGGCATCAGTGGGGAGAGGGGCTTGAGCCTGAAGCGATCAACCAGATTGCGCGTGCCTGTCAGCTGCCCATCTCGGTGGCGGGAGCGTTGATGCCGGACGCTCATGTGGGCTACGGATTGCCGATCGGTGGTGTGCTGGCCACGGAGAACGCGGTGATTCCTTACGCCGTCGGGGTGGACATCGCGTGTCGAATGAAAATGACAGTCCTCGATCTCCCGGTGCGCGATCTGGACAAGCACCGCGAGAAGCTGACCAAGGCGATCGAGGTCGAAACCCGTTTTGGCGTGGGATCCACCTTTAAAGACCGACGGCAGCACGAGGTCATGGACCGCGACTGGACGGTCAGTCCGATCGCCCGGCAGAACAAGGATCGGGCGTGGTCTCAGTTGGGCACCAGCGGCAGCGGCAATCATTTTGTCGAGTTCGGGGTCTTCACCGTTGAGCAGGCGGTGGGCGGGCTTCCGCCCGGGGAGTATGTGGCCTTGCTGAGCCATAGCGGGAGTCGTGGCACGGGGGCCGCGGTGTGCGATCATTATAGCAAGCTCGCCATGGAGCAGCACGCCGAGCTGCCTCGCGAGCACAAGCACCTGGCTTGGCTCTCGATGGATTCGGAGGCGGGACAGGAATACTGGGCTGCGATGGAGTTGATGGGCGCGTATGCGGCGGCGAACCATTCGTTGATCCATCGTCATCTGGCAGAGCATTTGCGCCTGAGTGTCCTCCTGGACGTGGAGAACCACCATAACTTCGCCTGGAAGGAACGGCACCACATTGGAGGAGTGGACCGCGAAGTCATCGTGCATCGCAAGGGCGCCACGCCGGCGGGGCAGGGAGTTCTGGGGATCATCCCCGGATCGATGGCGACACCTGGCTTCCTGGTGCGCGGAAAAGGGGAATCCCGGAGCCTGCGATCCGCTTCGCATGGGGCTGGACGGATCATGAGCCGCACCAAAGCGATTGAGAGTTTTGAGTGGGAGAAGGTGAATCGAGTCCTGAAGGAACGCGGGGTGCGCCTGATCTCGGCTGGACTGGACGAGGTGCCGGGAGTCTACAAGGACATTCACAGCGTGATGGCAGCCCAGCAGGACTTGGTCGAGGTGCTCGGGCGCTTCGACCCTCGCTTGGTCAAGATGGCACCTCACGGGGAACGTCCGGAAGACTGAGCCTACCCGCCATGGAACTGCGCGAGTTTGCCGAGCAGGTTCTGTTCGCCACCACCTTGGAGGCGAAACTGGACACCCCTGGGACAGTCACGGACGAAAATCCGGGTAGCGCGATGGTTGCGCCGGTGAGTCCTGGTCGACCTGCCGGGCTTGGCTTCAAACCTCAGGGAGGAGGGGGTGGAGATTTTCCTGGCCTGCATCGGCTGGAGCATGAGCAGGAGCGTGGGCGGCTGCTTCATTTTTTTGCGAATCACGAGCTGTTGGCCACTGAGCTGATGGCCTTGGTCCTGCTCCGGTTTCCGGACGCGCCGGCTGCCTTTCGTCGCGGCGTGTTTCAGACTTTGAAGGATGAGCAGGAGCATACCCGCATGTATCTGCGGCGGATGAAGGCATGCGGCATTGAGTTTGGCCAGCTGCCGGTGAGCGGCTACTTCTGGCGCTCGGTATCCAGCATGGAGAGCCCGATGGATTACGTGGCCGGGCTCAGTTTGACGTTCGAGCAGGCCAATTTGGACTTTTGCCGCCACTTCGCTCAGGGGTTTCAGGCGGTTGGCGATGCGGAAACAGCCGGACTTTTGGACCGGATCTACCGTGATGAGATTGCGCATGTTGCGTACGGACTGAAATGGTTCCGACGCTGGAAGAATCCGAACGACAGCGACTGGGAAGCATTCTGTCGGCAGCTGAAGTTTCCGCTTTCGCCCAATCGTGCGAAAGGCGGTCGGCTGAATGTCGATGGTCGAAAAGCGGCCGGGTTCGATCTGCGGTTCATCGATGAGCTGAATGTCTTTTCCCGTTCCAAGGGGCGCACTCCCTCGGTCTTTTGGTTCAATCCATTTTCCGAAGGACGCATCGCTCACGGCAAGTCCTTCACCCCCGTCAAAGCCCAGCAGTGTTTGGCGGCGGACCTAGCCAACCTGCCTCAGTTTCTTGCGCGGCTGGATGACGTGGTCTTGGTGCCTCAACGGCCGTCGGTTGCGTTTCTCAGTCAGATCAAGCTAGCCGGCTTCCCCCTCCCGGAATTCGTCGAATGGGATGGACGCTCGTTGCGACCGGGGAGTCCGGTTCTGGAGCGCAAGCTGGGGCGGCTGCGTCCGTGGGCTTGGGGGCCGGACAGCGTGGAGGCCCTGGCTCAGCTCTTTCCTCAAGTGACGGGTGAAACCCGCACCGCGGCCGGTTCATTCTCCGAGCGGATAGCTCCTTTATACTCCAAAGCCTGGAGCGCCGATTTCCTGCGACGGCACCTGAGCCGGTGGTCAGGAGAGGGATGGGTGTGCGGGGAGTTCGAAGTCGGACGAACGGTCGATACCCTGAACGATGCTTTGGCCGCGATCGCTGAGATTCGTTCGGCCGGACATCACCGGGTGGTGGTGAAAGAGGCCCTTGGTCTGGCGGGGCAGGGGATGATGAGGTTGTGGGAGCCGGACGTCCTGGAAAGTCAGCGCCGCTGGATGGGGAACGTGCTGGAGTCGGGCGGTCGCTTGGTGGTGGAACCCTGGCTGGAACGGGAGATCGACTTTTCCGTGCAGTGGGAGAGCGAAGCCAGCGGTCTGCGGTTAGTAGGTTATACAGGTTTACTGAATGATCCAGGAGGTCAATTTCGGGCGAATTGGGCAACGCCGCATCATGATCGGCGACCGCCTGCCGAGGTGGTGATGGCGCTTCGAGCGCTGCGCGATGGGGCCCGACGATTGCAGGCGATCTTTGAGGAAGTGCGGATCGCACTCCAGCCTGAGTTGAGGGCGGCGGACTATCGGGGACCTTTGGGAATCGATGCGTTCTTGTATCGGAATTCCGCCGGAGACCTCCGACTGAAACCCGTGGTGGAAATTAACCCGCGTTATACCATGGGGCGCCTCACGCTCGAAATGATGACCCGGGTTCATCACGCGAGCACCGGGCGATTCCGGTTGGTGAATCGGTCGCAGCTGCGATCGGAGGGGGACGAGAGCTTTTGGGCTTATGCCCGTCGGCTGACCGAAGCAGATCCAGTGGTGCTGGAAGGCGAGCCAGTGCCCCGGATTCGACGAGGGACGTTGCCGTTGAACGATCCATCGGCCGCTCAAGCTTACCTGGCCCTGTTGGAAGTGAAGTGATTGGGAGAGAGTAGGAAGGAGTGATGCTGATTCAAGGTCGATTGTCCTTCTGCGCTTCTCGCCGTGGCTCCGTTAGGCCTTCCCAACGTTGAGCATTCATGGGCTCAACCGAGTTTCGCCCTACCCCGTGGAGTGGAGCCAGAGGCACGCCTCGCTCCCCTTCTCAATTTCCCTCCTCGACCGGTCCCCGCGGGATTGACTTTTCCCGCAGATCAGGGAAATTCTGGTATCACTATGAAGCCGCTTTTATCACTGGGTCTGGGGTCTCTTTTGTGGGTGGCAACGGCAAGTGCCCAGCAGTCTGCTGGGGCGGGTGCTGGCGCTGCTTCGAGTGCGAGCCCGGCGGTCTCCGGTTCAGCGGTGGCGGCGGCGCCCTCTATCTCGACGCCTCCGGTCTTGCGCCCGGTGCCGGGGAAACCGGGCCTGCGATTGGATGCCGAGGCCAAGCCTCGCAAGTCCAAGCGCAAGGTGGCTTATGACTACGATGGGGTGTTCGTTCGGGCGTCGCGCATGGATCGTCCCAAGGACCTCATCAGCCCGAAGGCTCCGGCTGAGATGGGGAATGGTGAAGCTCACCTGTCCAGGAACCCGCATACCGGTCGTGCCGAGGGGATTCGGTTGTTTGGGATTCGATATTAGGCGGGCCTTCGGCTCAAGGAGTTCCTGAGGCCGAAGCCTTGGACCCGCAGGGTTCAAAGAGAATAGCCGGGGGTGCCGGCACCCCCGGAAACGTTAAAAGTTACGGAGCATCGCGCAGCGATGCCACCGCTTTCGGAGGCTTGCATCCCCCCTGATCAAAGATCCTGATCGTGGGTCGGTCCACTCGACGGCGGGTGGCGCGCCTTTCAGGGTGCTGCAAAACTGGGAACGGGCAGACCGGGGGTGTCGCTGCGCTCCGCGCCCCGGCTTATCGCTTTGAACCCTGCGGGTTCTCAACCGCGGATCCTGGAATTCAGCCGACGAAGCACGGAGCTTCTCCAACTTGTTTAGTCCGCATTTTTGGAGGTAAAGATGGGACAGGGGTGCCGCACTCCATAGGGCAGCCAGTCTCTCCTCGATTTGCTCGATCCTCTTAGCTTCAGGCGAGCCCAACAGTCTTGCCTTTCTCCTCCGGTTTCGGCACACCAAGGGTTGTGAACTCCTTTAAATTGAGCATTTTTGTGTTTCTCAGTCTCCTCCCGCTGATACTGAATGCCGAGGCGGTGAAGGATCGAGAGGGTGCGGTACGCAACGACCGCGCCGCGATGGAGGCGGATCCACGGTGGAAGTACAACGACGTGGAGGCGGGGTTTGCCGAAGCTCGGCGAACGGGCAAGCCGGTTCTGGTGGTGCTGCGTTGTGTACCCTGCATAGCTTGTTCCGGGATTGATTCGGCCGTCCTTCTGAAGGAGACGGATCTGGCTCCTCTGCTGGACCAGTTTGTTTGCGTCCGCCTGATCAACGCCAATGCCCTCGATCTCGCCCTCTTTCAATTCGATTACGACCTCTCCTTTTCGACTCTCTTTTTCAATGGTGACGGAACGGTCTACGGCCGTTACGGATCCTGGACTCACCAGAAGAACGCCCAGGACAAGACCACTTCGGGTTACAAGCGCACTCTGGAAGCTGTTCTTGATCTGCATCGAGGCTACCCTGGCAACAAAGCTCAACTGACGGGGAAACAGGGTGTTCCGGTGCGTTTCAAGACCCCGATCGATATTCCGACCCTCACCGGCAAATATCGGCTGGAACTGGACTGGAATGGCAAGGTCGTGCCCAGCTGTGTTCATTGCCATCAGATCGGGGACGCTATGCGGAATGTCTACCGCAAGGAGCTCCAGCCGGTTCCCACAGAGTGGATCTACTCTTGGCCCGCGCCGGAGACCATCGGCCTCACTTTGGCGGAAGATCAGACGGCGAGAATTGCAGCGGTAATTCCGGGATCCGTCGCAGCGATGGCTGGGCTCCTGCCGGGAGATGAAATGGTGACCTTGGCTGGACAAGCCCTGGTGTCCAGCGCCGATGTCAGCTGGGTGTTGCATCGCGCTCCCACCCAAGGACGACTCGATGCTGGGATCCGTCGGGACGGCGCCCAGAAGGTTGTCACACTCTCGCTACCGGAGAGTTGGCGATCGAAGACGGATCTCTCGCAGCGGGTTGGCTCCTGGTCCATGCGGGGGATGGCAACCGGAGGTCTGCTTTTGAAGGAGGTTTCGGATGGAGATAGAAAGGAACTCGGGCTTCCGTCGGAGGGGCTCGCCTTGAGGGTTGATTTTGTAGGGCAGTATGGGAAGCACGCCGCCGGCAAGAAGGCGGGTTTCCAGAAAGACGACGTGATTGTCGAGCTCGAGGGCAAGGCCGACCGCCTGACGGAAAGCCAATGGATGGCCTATGTGCTCCAGAATAAAAAGGTCGGAGAGTCCATGCCGGTGACCGTGCTCCGGGGGCAGGCTCGAGAGCGGCTGAAACTTCAGCTGCCCAGTCAGTAGAGTGGGGGTAGGTGCCGTGCCAGGTGGTAGGTGGTCAGTGGTAGGGTCTCGTCCAGAACCCGCAGGGTTCAAAGAGATTAGCCGGGGCTTGGAGTGCAACGACACCCCCGGTCTCCCGGTCCCCTGTTTTACCGCACCCTGAAAGGCGTGCCACCGTCGGCCAATATACCGACGAACGGATCAGGCTCCGTGAGAAGCGGTGACACAAGCCTGAAAAGCCGGTGGCATCGCTGCGCGATGCTCCGCATTTTTTACGGTTCCGGGGGTGCTTGCACCCCCGGCTATTCTCTTCGAACCCTGCGGGTTCCGGCCACGCCTCCAAGGTGAAAAACGCCAGTCTATCCCCCTCAGCGCGCCCCCCTAGCCACTCCGTCGCGTGCAAGAAAAGCGGAGACGTGTCTCCGCAGTCATAGGGGTGGCACGCCTTTCAGGGTGCAGCGGAAGGGGGGATCGTTGACCGGGGATCTTCGCTGCGCTGCGATCGCCGGCTAATCTCTGTGAACCCTGCCGAGTTCGGGACCTGTCCCCCATCTTCTTCGTAATCGTTCCCTTCCCCCCAAAAAAAGTGAAAGAACCGGAAAAGGCGGCGCGTAGACCCCCTAGCAACGCGATGGAAGTTCCACCCAACGCGAAGCGACGCTGACTATTATGAAAAGCCTGAAGAACTTTCTGACTGCGGACGGAATGAAGAGCGCGGCGATGGCCGCGGTGC
>JAEUHE010000176.1 GCA_016793885.1 Verrucomicrobiales bacterium | reverse complement strand
TGTATGGCCCCACCTGACCTCGATACATTCGTGTTCAACCCTCTGCCTCAAGAATCGGCACTCGATTCAAGGCGCTAGGCGCTGCGGGATGGATTCATTATTGTGGAGACGCCCTACCCCTAAGCTGGAGCTTAGAATTTCACTGAGGAGCGCGGCCCGGGGCAGGACAGGGGACCCAGTCCGTTGAATGGCGTTGATAAGCTCAACCCGGGTCAACGGGCTTCAACGCCCGCGCTCAACCGCTTTCAACACGGTTCAACCGCCATTCCAACGCTGACTCGGTCGAGCCCAACGCAGGGTGATTTCTGAGGGGTTCTATATGGAATCCGCGTAACTCCCCAGCAGGTGGTGTTAACCCTCAAACTACTCGCTAACGCGGATTCTGACGTCTCGGGCAACCTGGAAGGCATGGGATCCGAGAACGAGAACCAATCGCACACGCTCCGTCGCAAGGGCGGCGGACGGGCGTATCACAGTCGGCTCGAACCTCACACCGAACTTATCCGAAGTCTTCGTCGACAGCGGATGAGCTGGAAGGAAATCGCATGTCACCTTACTGATCAAGTGGGCTGTACGATCACGTTTCAGGGTGTGCACCAGTTCTTCCGGCGATTTGTGAAACGCCAGGCGGTTACACACTGGGAGTCGATTGGCTCGCAGGAGTCGCCAGATCCGGTGGTCAACGCCGTGAATGCAAAACCGATCGCGGCAGCCATGCCTCCAGCGCGACGATTTCGTTCTGCGGATCCCGCTCGCATCAACCTCAACGACCCAACCGCAACATGAAAATTACCCGACGCATTCATCTTAACCCTCAATCCAAAGGCAACCTCGGCAAGAGCTTTGAAACCGAGTTCCGCACCGCCTGGCTGGATCACCACGGCATCCAGTGGACTGGATCGGATCTAGACGACCGCCACCATACTTTTGCCGCTCGGCACCGGGACGTCGTCAAGTCGTATCAACTCGGCAACGGGCAGGAGAGCAAATCCGCCTTACTTACGTTGTTTCGCCGAGTCATGAAAGAGAACACCCCCATCCACGTGATCGACACTCGCGCCCAGGCCGATGCGCTCATCCTCAGTGCCCTGGAAGAATTGCAGATCCTGGACATTTGTGCGGACGAAGGCATTCGGCTGACGTTCTTTCTGTTCCCGACCGACGACACCGAAAGCATGAACAACGTCGCCCGTCTGTTCCTCTATGCGGGAGATCGAGTCGACTACGTCATCGTCCACAACCCTACCAAGGCGCGGGGCGATCTTTTCAACGGATCGCAGCTCGAGGCACAGCTCATCGATTTTGGAGCCAGGTCGATCCTCCTACCTGGCATCACGCCCACAACACTTCTGGCCATGGAGAAAGCCGAGATGAAAGCCAAACGCGCTTTAAGCTTCGCCGAAGTCTCTCATCCAGACATGAACTATTTGGAGCGTCTCCTGGCGGGGGAGATTCAATGGGCTCTGCAGAAGGTCTTCCTCGAGTATGATCCGATCGCCGAACTGCTGCTTCCCGAGGGGTTCTCCTTGGAATCTAATTCAGAGCAAGTGAACACCGCTGCCCCGGAAAGCGATGCTCAGGCCAACCTTAACTTTGGAGAATGAAGTATGGAGGATACTGCCTTTGACGCGTTGTGTGAGGGAGCCTCTCCAGCGGAGGCCAAACAGCTTCGGAAGCTCTTGGCCGCCTGGTGCCAGGGGGATGAGAATTCTTTCCCGGTCCAACTGGTGCTGCTCAACCGATCTCAATTCCGGGCCGCCGCGAAGGTGCTCCTGACCATCGAAGCGGCCCGGGCATCCTTGCAGAAGGAGTTTCGAGAGCAGCAGAATTGCATCGCCAGTCAGATCAAGGCCTATGAGTCGACGACCTTGACCCGAACCCAAGAACTTCAGAAACAGATTCGGGATCAAGCCGCCATTGCCGAGAAGATCCTCGGCAGTTTCAAGAGCCATCTGGTGGAGGCCGAGAAAACTGCGCAGCAGATTCGCGACGGGCTGGTCAAAGGCTCAAAAGCCTGGGATGCGGCGAAGGCCGACTTCGACCAATCCGGGCGAATCCTCCGTCAGGAATGCGCCGATCTCCAGTCGAGTCCGTGGCTGAGCCACTGGGTGCTGGTTGTCGCTCTCTGGATCTCCGCTGGTTTTCTAGGCTACTTTTGGAGACGAATGGGAGGCTAACAGTTCGATGAGGGTGGGTGGGGGTGTTTTAGTGTGAGCACTTCGGGCTATTGCAGCTGGGAAGTGAGTCGAGAACGCTCACTTACCAGCCAGCGTTTTTCCTTTGGAATCACTGCGAGCAATCTCGGCATCGGGGCGCGTGCCTAGAAGTTTGAGTTCTCCGAGCGTCCACTCAGGAGCTTGGTGGCCGCGTGCGCCCCGGACACCGCCTCGACGT
>JAEUHE010000175.1 GCA_016793885.1 Verrucomicrobiales bacterium | reverse complement strand
CATAGCGCTGCGCCCCGATTGAACGGCCTCGCCTCGTTTCGCGGTTTCCTCCCCCGGGCTTTGTCCAACGCCTGCCCACCGACCTGGGTCGGACCTTCATCGCCGCGAGGCAGGGGCAGGCGTCGAACAAAGCTAAACATGAGCGGCCGGTGATCGTTACATTTCCTTTGCACTCCGATGGCAATCGTCTATGATTGAATCAATCGCATTACACGGGGCCATTGCGGCCGATGCTGAGTAAGGACGCGAGGATTCGGCGAGTCAGTCGAGGAAATTCGCACTGATGGCCACTACTGGGGTGGTCGATTGGTAGTGCTTCCCACCTGACGCAACTTTGCGCTAACGCTTCGAATCCTGCTTCCTACGATGGAAAGTCGAAGACACGCCTCTACACAACCTCGGCCGTCAGCCACCGGGCCGTTACATTCGTCTCTTGGAAGGCGCCGCTCCGTGGCTTTTTTTGAAGAGTGGTTTGAGAAAGGGGGGATCTCAACGGGTCTTTGATGGAAAGACGTCAAGAAAGAGGTTTGATCGAGCAAGAGGATAGGCAGTGTTCTCCCACGCGCACACCCTTCCAAGGCATCAATACTGCACTTCATTCTGAAGCCTACCATGGCCAAACCCGACATATCGACGAAGCAACTTCCCCCTTGGGACCAATACAAAGACAAAAAGCCAGAAGAGACCGCTGCTGCGATCTACTCTCAAGTGGGTGCCGCGTCACTAATGATGTGTGCTTGGTACTGGTCAAGTATACGCACCAAGCGTCGCACGTCATTAATAGTGCGAGGGCTAGCTTTTCTATTCTTGCTTCTTGGAACTGCGCTACCCATCTTTGCCGCAATTCAGAAAACTGATCTGGAGAAGCTCGCGTTCACTCAATGGGCCGTCGCTCTACTTGCCTCCGCAGGTCTGTTGATGGTTGCAGACCGCGTGTTTGGATGGTCTAGCGGGTGGATGAGATACATCGCCACCGTAACCACGATGGAGAACCTCACGCAAGCCTTTCAGCTTGAGTGGGGAAAGTTCTTGGTAGCAAAGACCACACCACTAGACTTTAGCGATGCGAAGTCATTGTTTGATCTCGCGACCGGACTAGAGCAGGAGCTACGGAAACTACAAGCGGAGGAAACGACAAAATGGGTTGCAGAATTCAATACTGGCATATCTCTACTTGAGACGCTGATTAAGACCCAACGTGAAGAGACGGACAGGAGATTGGATGCCATCCGCACGTCTCTTGCGTCACAGCAGCAAGCCGCAAAATCGGAAGAAAAAACGAAGTTACCTGGTGCGGTTGAAGTCATCATCACGCACAGAGCTGAGGTGAAAAAGGTCCGAATCGCACTGGACAAGGAGCCGCCACAAGATTTTATCGGAAGCACATGGTCAAGAGCTAACGTACCGCCAGGCATTCATGCTCTGACGGTTCAGACGACCTCTGATCCTCCGGCATTCATCGACAGAATAGTGGAAGTGGCCGCGTCGACTGTAACCCGTCTTGAGATCAAGCTACCGTAGGCTTGTGCCAGAGCGGCCCGGCTTCGGGCGCAAGCTGACCAGCGCCATAAAACCGGCGTCGGCGGCTTAGTTTGGACGTTAGGCACCGCAAGAATGTTGTTCCGAGACGACAGGGGGAGTCATCATGCGCTTGCTGCGTCGCAATGTGCAGAAATCCGTGACGACGGATGGCGAAGCACAGCTCTCACATTATATCGTCTTAGCACGCGAAAATTCAAAACAACTCGAAAACCGATCTCTGCTATTGATCGTTCCACTCTTCATTTCAACGATTGCCATTACTACAAGTTTGAAACCCCATCTTGATCGGATTGATGGAACGCTCAGAAGACTGGAGGCTCAAGAGGCGAAGGTTCAGAGTCTGCAGAAAGCCGAGCGTGAAGCGCTGGATGAAGCAGGCTTCGAAAGAGGCAAGAAGGCGTTTGAACACAGAAAGCTAGACGATCAACTCTTGAAACTGGTCCGAGCTCGGGAAACTCAATCTGCTGTGTCGAGTCGCTTGAGACTGGATGTCGCTCGAGCCATCAAACACGCCACTGTTGACGTTTCGGTGCCGGGGACAGAAAAGGTTAAGCTCCCGCTATTTTATGCAGCTGCAATAATTCAAATTTTAATCATCGGCGCGCTCCTATATCTGTCAATGATCAGGCGCTCCACATTTCGTCACCTTAGAGCGGCGGCCTGTTCAGTTGAAACCAGGATACTTACGAAGCATCAAGCGTTAGCTGGCCCAGGATGTTCTTTTCTCTTGCCACTGCCGCGTGAGGATTGCATTCGCCGCCTACTTCTTGGCGCCAAGCCAGTTCAGATTACGAATTGGATCCCAGTTACAATACTTATGACCTTTCTTGTCATAATGAGTGTATGGCTATTTTACATAAACTCACGCGTGGCAGATTTGGTTGATTCAAACGCAAGCTTGGACTATCTGCCTTTTGTTTTCAGCGCTATGTCAGCAGCCTTGACTCTTGCTCTTGTCGTCAACTGGTTCTTACCTCAGCGAGAGATGGAAATAAGCACTGTTGCGAGACGCCGTATCGTTCTAATCACCGCAAGTGCCGTGATGGGAGGTTTTGCGTTCAGCTCAGCAAAACCTGCCGTGATGCGATTGCTGGGAAGCAAGGCGAATCAGCTATTTCATAAACTCAAATCTCCTAGACCACGATATCGACACCGTGAGCACGTCAAAATGACCACAGACTCCGTGCGTGATGGCTTTTTATTTAATCCTCGATCGGGAAAGTACCATCTTGTAGTAGGCGGTCGCGTGATCTCCGTACATGCTGCACCTTTTCAAAAAGCGGCGTTTGCTCGCTTTGCGCCGATCTCTCTCAGCGACACGATGTCGTATCAAAGCTCGGCATCGTCTGCAGCACACGGTCTAGGTACGATTGCCATCGAACGCAATGTTACTACCTTGCTGACCGAGGATCCACGTGCTGCAATGGATTTGTTGTGCGACTTCATCCGGAGCCGCTTGCCGAACGCCCCTCCATCGAAGTCATCAGCACTTGATTTACGGCTGTTTGATCTGTATGCGAAACTTTGCATTATCTATTTTGACTCTAAGCGCTTGGAGGAATTCGTCGAAGCGTTGCAGACTGCACATCTCGGCTTCTTAGTTGCGGACAGGTTGGAAAGATGGAGCGATCCTAAGAACAAGTGGCGAAAGCGAGTTTTGAATTATGGTCGGTGTTCTAATGTAGGATACCCTGTTGTAGGGAGGTGCGGGTTCGAATCCCGCCCGACCGCCTTATCCAGAAGTAGGTACCAGTGGTTTAACCAAACAACACCAAGTAATTGGAGGAATTAGCGCTGCGCGTTAGAAATACTATCGCTTCAACGTGGGTGCCGAGTGACTGCTTTCATCAGGTACCGATGACCGCTCAGAGTCGATGGACTAAACCGCTCGCGCGGTAGGGATGTGCTGAGCCGCTCGCGAAGAAGATCGAGTTTGGTGGTTTCCATCGGCAGCAGGCTTGCCATGTTGGGAGATGAGGCAATCGGCCTCGTCTTCGACAGGAGCAAGCCATGGATA
>JAEUHE010000174.1 GCA_016793885.1 Verrucomicrobiales bacterium | reverse complement strand
CAAAGCCTTAAAGCCATCTGCCTCGGTCTCGTGGCGACTGCCCTATTGATCTGGGTGTTGTGGCCTGCACCACGACGTTCGTCGTCATCCGTCCCAGATGCGGAGCAGCTTGATCAGAAGAATCAGCGAGATGTGAGCTTTGTGTTGGGTTTCTACACTGGTCTACCAGGCGCCGCAGTAGCTAAGTATGCACTCAGTCGTCTTGAGGAGGGCCACGGTCGGAAGGCGACACCTGGGGAGATCGGATTTGTAGTCGGACTTATTGTTTCATGGGCTTGGTGACATCGACTCTCCTAACGAGATCGTCGACTGAACCTCCGCCAGCATCGGGATTCCGGACCTCATGACCATCACTGTATCAGCCACTTCGTCGATCGCCCTCTTATGGCGGCGGTCAGTCACGATTGGACGTTCGGCTTAAGAGCATGCCCCTTCCGACCACCCTCAAAGAGTTGGCATTCTGCTCCATTGTTTTGGCCATTGGAGTCGGGCTTTTTGTCTTGGGGAACCTCGTGCTGGGTCACCGAGAGGGAGGGCGTCGAGCTGTGCTGCTGGGGTGTGCCGCTAGTTTAGGATTTTTGGGTTGGACCATTGGTCGCTATTTCTGGGACGATTTTCGTGCGAATCAGTATCCAGAAGCACTGCTACTTTGTGTGGGTTGTGTATTTGGCGCTGGAGGGATCGTGTTGATTGGAGTTTCAGTATTCGGATCTGACCGAAAGGTCCGAGAGTATTTCGACGCTGTTCTTGGCGGATTGTAAAAATGCCGAACAAGATGCTCCACACGAACCGCCGCCGTCCTCCGATGGTCTGGTGCCCTTTCAATTTACGGACGCTGGATTCGCTGCCAGCGCCTTCTTACGACGGCGGTCGGTGAGCGTTTGCGTTGGACTGCAAATGAGCCGATGACGAAAGGCATGTGGTGAAATCATTCTTCGTGATCATGTTGATAGCGTCAGTTGTATCAGTGCCCTATGGAATATGGACAGGGATTGTTGCCACATCTCACAACCAATATCGAGGCCGTCACGATCTTCTGGACACAAGCAGGCAGCAGCCAGACCATCTCAGCCCGCATCTCGGTCTTACACCAAAGGAGCTAGCACAATGCGACCCTTATGTTGCGGATGCTTATGAGCGGTCAGTCCACGATGGATACAAATTGGGTGCTTTCCATTCCCGACTGGGCGGTCAATGTCTCATCCTTTCAGCTTTCCTTTTTATAACCAGTCTTTTAGGTATCCGCGCCATTAGTAAGGCTGGCGCAAAGTCCAACAAGCCCACTCGATCCAACAGCCCTTAGCCTTCGAGTTTTTTACATGATTACCGTTCCCGGATCCCTGGTTTCGTCCGAGCTGGTTCTCGGTCGGCGGGCTGTGGCTCAGTGGGGACGTTGGCTCGAAACAAGATCATGAGCGCATTTGAGATACCTTCGATATTCCCCTTGGAGATCACTGACACCGAGCGTGAGTTGGGCTTCGTGACCATGGAGATCTCGTTGGCGGGCTTTACCGCCGGCCAAAGCGATACCACATTCCGACTCGTGGCTCGTCGCTTGTCTGACTCAGACGTCGCACTTAAAATGGTGCACAACGGACAGATACGCTATCGACTGACCCGCCACGGATACCGCAAGTTCCTAGGATTGCGGCTTCCCTGGATCAAGCCAAAGTGGCACTCCCTCGCAACAGAATTGTTTGATGAGGCTACTGTTGACTCAAGCGGAGTGGTGTCGGACGTGGTTCCCGTTGCGCACGGGGGCTGAGAGCCAACAAGCCCACTCGATCCAACAGCCCTTAGCCTCCGAGTTTTTCACATGATTACCGTTCCTGCATCCCTGGTTTCGTCCGAGTTCATTCTCGAGCGGCGGGCTGTGGCTCAGTGGTTTCGTTAGCTCTGACATGGCATATTACTTGAGTCAGGATCGAGAGGCGGACGTATTCGGGGCGTATCGTCGGTATCAACATTACCTGCACGAGAACCGCAGTGGATTCCCACCCGGCGCATACGAGCTCGCAACGGCGGAATGGTGGCAGGACCCGCGGGATCACAAGTGCCCCCACGATTCTTGGTTGGAGAAGGTAGTGATTTCTGAAATCGGGCGTGGCGAGCGGAGCGAGCTTCGTCACACGGGCATTCAAGTAAGACTTTTCGGAGCTTATCACGACGGGTTCATCGAGCTGCAATATCCGATTGTCTACCGTTACTCTCTGAATGCCCTAGGTTCGGCCGACGGGTTAGGAGATTGGCTTTGTGACGAGTTCACACTTTCCTCCGAGAATCACCTCGTCCATGAGATTGAATGGGAGCGTGGGCGTTGGATTATTGAGGCATCGGACATCGCGTTTCGATGGATACCCGCATGACCGGAGCTAACCAGCCTACTCCGGCGAACGCGCCGACAGCATCCAGGTTTCAGGTTGAGCGTCTATACCGGCGCGTCCCTGAGTAGTTTCGTTAGCCTGCTCGACCACGTCATGCTTTCACCGGACGCCAAACAGAAGATTCAGGAGCACATCGTAGCGATGCCGGAGTCGTTGCGTCGAGAGCCGGCCACAGAGGAGGAGTTGCGCGAGTTCGAGGCGAGTTACGGCGCGATTCCATCAGACTATCGTTGGTTTCTTCTCGCATGCGGTGGCGGTCATTTCGGAGCGGAGGAGGTGGACGACATCGTTCACCTCACCAAGAGTCACGCCAAGTTTCGTCGGGAGTTTGGCCCACCACGCGGTTGGACGATGCGGGACGTTTTCATCATTGGTTGGGACGGCGCAGGCAATCCGTTCGGCATAGAGGCAGCCAGCGGCCGAGTGGTTGTCGAGGACCACAACTTCGGTGGCATCCACGAGCTCGCGCCAAGTCTTGAGGAGTTCATGCTGAGAGGACTATGGAGATGAGATATTCACAGGCTAACGAGGCTACTCCAGTGAACGCGCCGACAGCACCTGGGTTTCAGGTTGAGCGTCCATACCGGCGCGTCCCTGAGCAGTTTCGTTAGGCCGTTCCACCATGTCCAAGCATCAAGACATCCTTATCTCCACGAGCATTCTCGTGAAAGCGCCGTGCGACGAGGCGCGGATGCGCGAGTTACGCGACCGTATCGCTACTCGCATCCAGCGGGCGGTTGAGCGGGCGGTGGCGTCGGAGTCTGTGGAGTGGAGTCGCGAGTCCACGACGTTTCACTATCTGGAGAGTTCAGCCGCTGGCGCAAAGAACGCGCGCCGCTGCTCTTACTGTTCTTCTTGGGCGACTGACCGGACTCAGCTCGACGCGATTGATGGTTTGATGCCTGGCTGTGAGCTGGACGGTCGTTGGGTTTGCGACCAGTGTATTGAGCGTCATGAACAGTCCACACCAACGGCCTAACAACCAAAGGAATGTAGAGCAGCCGAGAGCTGAAGAATGAGAGGTGTTGGGAGAGTTGGGATGGAGTGAAGGGAGAGGCTGCTCTCGGATGCTTTACATTCCCGGGTTGGACGCAGCCTCTGCGCGCGAACTTGCCAAT
>JAEUHE010000173.1 GCA_016793885.1 Verrucomicrobiales bacterium | reverse complement strand
TCTTTAGTCGCGTCTTCCTCCTTGTCCGCCGTAGCGCCTTCAGCGAAGGCGGATGAGCTGCTAACAGAAGCAGCTAAAGAAGGAGAAGGCGTGAGCGAAGCCGCATTGAGTGAAAGCTTTGCCTTCCCGCCACCAAGCCACGCCGCTGCGTTTATGAGCAACGCCAGCGATTTGTCCGCTGGTTTCACTTTGCAGGCGTATTCATTGGCGTCCATGCCGTGGGGGAACTTCACCCGAAACACTTCGATCCCGTGATCTTGGAACCGTTCCGCATCGCGCTGGGCAGCCCGCTCACCGGCCTCGTCCGCATCGTAAGCGATCCGAACTCGCTTCACGTTCTTGATCGCTTCCCAAAGCTCATCGGTAAACCCCTCCGTGCCAAAGAGACTCATCGCATAGGGGAACCCGTGCGCACAGAACGTCAACGCATCGAAGACCGCTTCGCACAGGATGACTTCGTCGGCAGGCAGGCACTGCCGGTTGAACAGCCCCCGATGCGGCCCCGGTGGATACAAGTGCTTGAGAGTGCCCGGCGTTACCCGCCGACCGTAAAAACTCACCACGTTTCTAGCTTCATCGTGGAACGGCACCACGATGCACCCGTTAAAATGTTCGTGGCCACTCTCGCGCCAAAGGCCCAACTGCGTAAGCCGGTTTCGCAACCGTTCGCCTTCCTGCCGGTTCTTATCCGGCAGTCGCAGTCCCAGCGTCCGATCGGCAAAACCCAGCTGGAACCGGTCGATGAGTTCATCGTTGTCCAGGCCTCGGCTGGTCAAATAGGCGCGCGCCGTCGGCGTTTCCTTGAGTCGTTGATGATAGTAGGCGGCAACCTGAGCCATCAACGTTGCGTCGTCGGCCTCCGGATCCAGCGGACACGGCAACCTCGGGATGGTCGATACTTTCAACGGTCCTTGATGGGAAGTTCGCCCTGCCACTGCGAAGGCAACACCGTGGCCGTGCGCTAGCACCTCGTGCGCGTGTCGGAATGAAACCCCGTCGTGATACTGCACGAACTGGATCGGGTTGCCCGCCTTGCCGCAGCTCATGCAGTGGAAGAGGCCCTTCTCCGGCGTCACGATGAAGTTGGGGCTGTCTTTGTCGGGGTGGAACGGGCAGCGCCCGACAAAATCTTTCGTGCCATGCTTCTTCAACTCGATCCCCCGGCTCTGCACCAGGGCCACCAGATCCGTCTCACGCTTCACGCGCTCGATCTCTTCTTCGGGGATGCGCCAGGCCATAGGAGCTAAGGTTCTGGGTTGTGGGTTCTCGGTTCTGGGAAAGAGACCATGCACGCAAGCAGGCGCTCGGCGTCGGGTTGCAGGTAACCCCATGTCCATTCCCACTCTCGTCCCCAGTAATCCCCTCTTAACCCATCCGTTCGCATCAGGATCTCCCATTGCGCCAGGGCTTCCTTGGGCGAGCGTTTGGCAAACTTGAGCAATCCCTGCCCGTCGTCACTCCAGCCGCAAACCGCTTGAAGTTCCTTCGGCCACGAATGATTGAACCATTCCCGGATCAATAGCCGGGCCTGACCCGCCACACTCGGATCAAGCCCACGGGAAAGCGCCCACCGTTCCCAATCGTCCCAAGGGTAATGCCCATAGGAACACGCGCACACCACGTCCCAAACGGGATCGAGCTTGGGCGGGGGAGGCGAAGATTTGCGAAGAAGCGTCAAGTCGGAACACGGTGGTTTTGACATGCCGATGAGTTACGCAATAGACTATATCCATGCAAGCCTATTCCGTATCTATTTTCCCCCTGGGTTACAGTCAATTCATGTCAACCGGTCGTCCAGCCAAGACCCAACGCACCGAGTTCGGTGAGCGATTACTCGCCGCCCGCCAGCAATTGGGACTCTCCCAAACCCAGATGGCCGAAAAACTCGGCATCACCCAACCTAGCTATGCGGGCTGGGAACGGCGGGAGACCGCTCTCAAACCCGATCATCTCCTCCACCTGGCGGAGATTCTTAATGTCAGCGTCGATCACCTTTTAGGCAAAGAAACAGGGCGCCAGCGGGGCGTAGGGCCCGCGGGCAAAGCTCGCCAAATCTTCGAGCGCGTGAGCCAACTTCCCCGCGCCACCCAGCAGCGCATCCTTGCCACCGTCGAAGATGCTCTCACCGCCTACGACGTCCGAAAAGGCAACGCCTGAATCGGAGCATTCTACGTGAATCGGTCATCGTCGCTTACCTGGGTCACTTTCCGTGAGCGTCAGCGGCCTGATTCCGCCTCGGGGGGTATAGAGGAGAGGGCAAGCCTTACCCCTTCCTCACGCAAGGTTTTCACGGGTCCGGCTCCGGTATGGCTCCGGGCTGATCCCGCTCCAGCCCTCGCGCTTCTCTCGCCCCGGTTCATCTCCATCTCCGCCCACGCTTGGCTCACGAGTGAGCTCCAACCAAGTCACACCCTCACTCCGGAGAGCAACAGCACGCCGCGCCAGAGATCACCAAATCAACTCTCACCGGTCCGATTGAGCAGCGCCCGAGGATGTCTCCGCCGTCAGGTGTTGGAGCCCTCTATGCCGTCATGGAAACGGGCCGCCACCGTCGCAACTTGGGTCACTCTTCGTGAGCATCAGCGACCCAATTCCGCCGCGTGTAAGCGCCGTCAAAGCGCGGACATCGGGGGGGATGGAGGAGAGGGCACGCCTAACTCCCACTCAAATCGTTTCCAACGGCTATCTCCCTACCGGCCCCCCACGTTCGCCGGCCCCTCTTGGAACATATCCGTTCCACCGCACACGCTCGAACGGTGCCTTTTCAGCTCCGACGGACTTTCTGCCACCCACAGTATTTCCCTGAAGGAACCCACCGTTCTTCGGACTAGCAAGTCAGGCCGACTCACTACTCCACGCGCTCGAATGGCCGCATTTTCCGTTCCGATAGACTTTTTGCCACCCACAGCTCGCGTCGCTCGCAGCTTGGGGACAAGCTCTAGGCTGGGAAGAACGTGCGCTGCTTGACGCTTACGCAATAGGAATTGATTCTCATGCCATTACTGTAGAGAGAGTCGACTGATCGTAAGCGCAACTAGCGCTGATCTTGCTTACTGGTAGGAACCAAGGCCGCAAGCGCCCGTTCGAAATTGTCTCGTGTTTCGAACCATTCGATCGCTTTACCAAAGCGCAGCTCATCGGAACGGCCTCCACCAGAATCGATCGCCGCTGGATTAAGAATAAAAAAACCATTGCGTCTCCAGTTCGGATCCATCCATGAAGCAGGCAAGGCATTAGCAGCCTTCTCGCCAACAATATGGCCTACTCTCAGCTCGCACCAAAGCACATCCCCTTGAATAATTATATCACTACTCTGCGGACTCGTAGGATCCTGAAGCGAAATCACGCGAGTTCCGTTGTTGATATCTGTGAGGAGTTCATAATTGATCCCCGATCCGAAAGTCTTGATGATCCTGGAAGCAGCCTGGCGCATGCAGGCGCATGACACAATTGTGACCATAATCACCGATATATTCACTAAATACTTCATTTGCAATTCCCGGTCTTGACTACACCACCACCGTCGATCGACTCAGTCCAATCGGCCCACAATCTGTATGGCACTCCTCCTGGTTCAATGGGGAGCCCATCAATCGGACGTTCGAATCTATCGCGAATCCCCCAGAATAACCTACCGCTAAAGGTATAAGAACAATAGCAACAGACAATTTCGACATCTATCTCATAGCCTCGAAGGAACGCAGTATTCCCTAGGATGAAAGCAAGCCCAGGAAATCCGGACCCAAGGTCTCGCAAAGTGACGTTAGGAGTAACTCGTTGGCCGCGCAGCGAGATGTGGCTTTTTATGACACGGCCCGAGTTTCGACATGTGTTAGACAATCTCTCAGCTTCAAGCTCGGCATCTTTCCGCGCCCTCTCTCGCCATTCTCCTATTTCGGGAGCGAAAACTCTCTGAATTTCATCGTAATGCCCCCTCAAGATGAGATCGTATTCAGCACCACTCCCAGCGTAATAGTGCTGCAAGAATGGGTTGAGAGGGTCAATGGGACCTGGGTCCACGAAAATGTCTCGTCCATCGGGATCGATTTTGGTGTTTGGTCCGTTCTCAACAAACGAATAATAGTTCAGCCCTCCTTTGTCGCCAATCGGATCCCTGGATAGCCACCT
>JAEUHE010000172.1 GCA_016793885.1 Verrucomicrobiales bacterium | reverse complement strand
GCCTGTCCGCCGTAGTAGCCTTGGCGAAGGCGGGTTAGCGCCCGGCGTTTTCCTGCCTGCTCCCCGTAGCTTTAGCGGAGGGGAGACCTCCCCCCACAGAACTCGCGTCTGGGGTTTTCGTCAGTCGCCATCGGGTCGCTTGTCACGCCGCCGCCGTCGTGACCGCGCAATCGCAACGGGTTCTGCTCGGTGTGCCTACAAAACCGCATCGGGTCGGGGTAAATGGCCATCCAGGGATCCGTTGGAAGAAACAGGAGGGGTGAATGCCTACAGCTTGGTTGGAAATTCTCCCGTTTTAAAACTCGATGTTCTCGGATTAGCAGAGGCCCAAACCGTCGTCGGTCCCACCGCGACTATATTCGCGTGGATTCGGCCCTTCAATCCTCTTAGGAGGAATCTGCGAGAGTTCGAGAAGGCTTACTACGGACTTACCGGCGACGAGTCAGTCTTCGGCGATGGAGAGAGTGCTTTTGAGGGGAGCTTGAACTCTGCTCTGGGTATGCTAGCTGGCTCCGCGAATACAAGCGAACCTGGTGTCAATTTGGATCTGAGTACGAAGCATACCCGAGGATGGCTTTCTTTGCAGGAATCAATTCACTGCAACTGTGCCGGGAGGGTAGAATCGTTTAAGGATGATGGAAATGGAAGTTCGTCAGTTGGATGGACACCAATGGGACCGCTTTTTATGGATGGTGAGGGTGAAGCGGACATCCCCGTCTGTACGAGTTTTGGAACCGGGGTACACTGCACTGCATTCGAGCGCTCACGAATTGGTGGGCACGGACAGGTGGGGATGGCGGCTATGTTCCCTGGAGTTGGCGTTCCTTACCGTTGGTCGCGAATCGATTATGTCCTCCGATGTGATAAGACGTATGAGATTCATTACAGCGCGAGCTTTTTTCCATCCCATGCGGCATATCTTGATGGCATTCTCGTGAGAACCAGGATTCAGTCCGGCCTGCCAGGATTTCTCTTCTCAGGAGACAAAAGGGACGCGCCTGGAAGCCAATTTCATGTATTGCGAGGAAAGGTAAAGTAATGAAAGCAGTATCTAGGCTAGTTGAGATAATCGGCGTCGCTTTTTGGCTAACCTGGGCACCGTTTGCATTCGCCGAAGAGGCTCCCCGTAATTGGGGCGCTATCGAGTCGGATATCCTTGCCAGTAAAATATTGGGAACGGCCTCCGGAACCTTCAAAAGGGATTGGACTAATAGTCAACGGCTGTTGTCCCTAGTAGCTGATCGCGACGCTAGCGCCTTAATCCGCCTGGCTAACGTATCGACCAATCCGATTGTGATTTACTCAGCCTATTATGCTCTGAGACAAGTGGAATCGGTTGATATGGCCTTAGATCTCGGTATGGCACTGGCCCTGAGAGGGGACGTAACAAATTTCCATCCGGCGGTCGCATTGGCACAGGTAATGGAAGATCATACCAATGGTCTTAGCAGAACTCTGTTTAAGGCCGCGTTGACCCGAGCAACCCGCCTGGAGAACATCAACATCGTATCGGCACAGCATTTGGCACGTCGGCTCTCTTCGGAGTTGTTGGAAGATTGGTTCGAGGATTCTTCCAGGCCATCCGTGAACATCGACTTTGAAGCGTTGGTCACATGGCGGTTATTGGAGAAAGCTCGACAGAACACGAAGCCCGCTTCAACGAAGATTCTTGCCGCCATGGAGGGTTACTCTCGATTACCAGGGGTGCCCCGTTACGTTTTTGTCATTTGGAAGGAACCACAAGCATTGGCACCTGGATTTGAAAAATTGTTGAAAATGGTAATGGAAGATCCAGGAATACCCGACTCTATGATCTCGATCCTAACGCGTGCCAAACGCAAATTCATTACAACGAAGATCGATCTCACCCAGCTCCGTATAAGTGAGTCTCGTAGAGAGCAAATCAAGTACAGTCTTGTAGAAGAAAAAGATGAGGAGTAGCGGATAGCGTTGGCGCTCACGAAAATTGACCCTTGCAGTGCTCATTTGAAATGCCCCGCTCGTTGCGATGGGCGCATCGTTCGTTTTTGTCCTCCCGTTGGACAAATAACCGATAGTTGTTTACCGCATACGCGTAACCGTCGTTGTGACAGGTCAACACCTCCAGCGCGAGGTAGCGGGCGAATGCTCCGATATCGACGAACCTGGAGACAGCTTCGAGCCTTAACTCCGCATCGTGGCTCTCGAATCGGTCTTTAAGTTCTGGAAAGTTGAAATCCGTTTTCCTGTCATCCTCCGACAGCGTCAACGGGGTCGTGACGTCCTTGGTATATCCCCCTTGGTAGATATCACCTTTGGGGTTCTTGAAGAACTGAGACAAGAGTTGTTCATCGACTCCTGCACATATCACGTAGATGCCCAGATCTCGGCCATTCATAATCACGCGAGCGTGAGTGCAGCGTGAGGAGGCCGCGCCAGCATCTCGAAATATTCGGCTTGCAACCACCTCGTTTAGGTAAGTCAGATCCTGAGCACAATTGTTCAGCTGCCATCTCTGGATGCCGTAGAACGAACTCGTTTTGGAGAATCGGCCGAAATGCAGCGAGAGGGACGGCTTCTTCTCCCTCACTTGTCCACTGCCGATACCCCCTTTCAGGTGCAACCCTACCTGACTCCATTCGTTGCTCCTTTCTACAACGAGAATCAGCCACCGGGGTCAAATCTCTTAGTTCCGATATTGATACGATTTAGGAGGGGTAAGGCTGCATTGCTGCGATGCCAAAGCCTTTGTCGACCCAGCGGGCGACTTCCTCCACGAGGTGGCACGGGAGCTAGGCGACTGAGCCGGGCAACCTGCATCGATCGAACTGTCTATTCCCCTCGTCCTCGCTCTGGTCACCGTTTTTTCCCATCGAAGGCCGTCGGCGAGATGTCCGGGTATGTCACTATCTGCGACAGGGAGGGAGTGTGTAGGGTAGCCCGGATGAAAGCAGGCGATGCAGGAACGCAAGAGGCAAGCCGTGGCAACGATGCCGTGGCGGCGTGGGACGCGATAATGAGGCCGATCTACGCGGCGTGCCCGGAGATGTGTCCTCCGGCGGGCATGACAGGAGCGGTGGATTTTCCGGGGTGGTGGTGGTGTGCGGTGGAACGGGTGATGGGGATCAAGCCGATGGAGGAGTGGGGCAAGCTTCCACGCCCTAAACGAATCCGGCAGTATGGCAGACTGATTGGCCAGGCCGAGGCCATGTTCAAGTACCACCGCGGGAGCACGACCTGGAGGAATTACGATCGCGTGACGGTGGCGGTGCTGGAGAAGGTGCGCCCAGCGATGGAGCCCTGGCTTCAACGAGCCGAGGAAAACGTGGATCTGGAAATCAGCTGGGCGCGGACGTTGAGTTTGGAGGACATGAAGCTTTTCTTCGAGGGTTACGCGGACGGCTTAGCTCGTGGTGGGGTGGATGAGAATGGAGATCCGCGAGGGAGTGTTCCAAACCTCTGGCTGTATGTGATCTTGCTGATGGGTTGGCGAACCGTGGAAGCGCTCCGGAGAACGCCGGGCTGCGGACCGGCTTTGTTGCGTTGGTTGCAAGAGCTGAAAACGGGGTATGGGTTGAACTTTGATTCGTTGCGGGTGTTTTGTGGTCGAGTGGGTTTGAGCTTTGGTCGAGCGGGGCGTCCGGCCCGGAAATAGGAACACCCTCCGAGGAAACGGTGTTCCTATTAAGTCCCGGAGATTGAGGGAAACTCCGGGCTATGAAAACAAGCAGGAGCTCTGGGGAGCTCAAATTAGCCCTGACCCGCCAGGAGGCGGCCCGAGCACTGGGGATCAGTGCGACGACGGTGGATCGGATGACGCGCCGAGGGCAGCTCAAGCCCGTGCGAGTGACGCGGCGGCCGTTGTATGCGGTCGAGGAGCTGGAGCGGTTTTTGTCGGGGAGCTAGGTTCCATGGGCACATCGGCCATGGAATGTTGTTGGCTCGGGCCAGGTGGGAAGCTGCGTTCACTACCAGTCCCCGGTGAGCACCTCGGACCGGTCCTGGTTACTCAGGCGTACGGGAGTTTAGGTGAGATCAGCGCCAGCCGAGAACAAACTCTCTCGGCTGGCGTTTTGCGTTTGGGCGAGGGTTTGGAGGGCCATCCCCTTCCTTGTCTAATCGTCACAACTCAACCGAGATGAGATCGAAAGGCGATTTCGAATCGGAGCTTCGGGCTGAGTTGGAGGCACTCCAGACTGAGCCGGGTTGCGATCGAGAAAGCGAAAGTCCGACGTCGGGGCCTGAGATGAAGGGGAGCGCGGGGAAGATCGCCTACGCAATCCGGATCAACGTAGGGAAGATGATTGAGGATGCTGGGCTGGAGTCGATCGGGTTCCTCACGCTAACGGTCGGAAATCAACGGGATTGGGGGTTTGAGCAGGTGGATTCGGTGGTAGAGGCTTCTCGAAGGTTCAACTCGCTGCGGACACACCTGCTCAAGGATATGTTCGAGCGCGCGGTCGTGGTCACTGAGCGTCACAAGTCCGGGAAGATACACTTCCACGTCGTGGGTATCCTGCAGGGGAAGCCTAACATCCGAACGGGGTTCGACTGGGACAAGTTGAAGCGGAAGACTTACCGGGGAACGTGTCAGGAGTTGCGGGACATTTGGAAAATGCTGCGGAAGGAGTTGCCAAAATTTGGCTTCGGACGGGCTGAGCTCACGCCGATCCGGACCAGCGGGCCACAAGTGGCCAGTTACCTTTCGAAGTATGTGTCGAAGAACTTGGAGGCACGCCGTCCGGAGGATAAAGGGAGCCGGCTGGTCCGATACATCGGGTGGAACAAGGAGCAGTTGAAGGCGTCGGAGTTTGGGTGGGCGACGCCGGGGGCTCGGCAGTGGCGAGCGAAAGCCCGCCAAGCCGCAGCGCTGGTGGGCTGTTACACGCCTGAGGACTGCTATGAGCGGTTTGGGCCGAAGTGGGCGTGGATCCTGACGGAGTGCTGGGGAAGAATCTGCGGCAATGCTCCTGGGTGGGAACTGGACTTCAGCGAGGGCCGCCGGGAAGTGCTGTGGGAAGTGTTGATGAAGTGGGCCGATTTGAAAGCGGTTCCGGAGCGTCGACGCGTGATTGATCGGGAAACCCTGGCCGATCATCGGGGGTTCTTCAGCCAAAGGGAGGGGGTGGGGTGTAGGGTTGGGGAGGGAGGGTGTAGGGGTTCGAGAGATCTGGAAATGGGTGGAAAATGGGCTGATTTGATGGAAACCCCCAGGCTCTCCCCTTGAGGGGTAGACCCCTCCTGCTTCGAATCTCCCCCTCTTGGGAGTAAAGGGGCTTCCCTAGGGGAGGGGGCAGGCCGAGGGAAGGACGGGTCAGGCGACTTTGCGCTGACTGTTGGAATGTTGATTAACGAAGGCCTCGACGAACTCGGCGACTTTGTCCTGCTGGCGGCGAGGAAGTTTGGAGGCAGCTTCAAAGACTTGCTGCAATCGTCCCTTGGCGGCTTGGCGTTTGGGTTTGAGCGGTTTGACGCCCAGGAGTTCATCGACGCTGACCGCGAGAGCCTGTGCCAGTGCTGGCAGGACTTCGCCGCGAGGGGGTGTGCCTTTAAGTTCCCAAAAGGCGATGTTGGAATGCGAAACGCCCAGTTGCTTGGCCAGTTGTGTTTGGGTGAGACCGGCGGCCAGCCGCAACTCAACCAAACGCTGGGCCAGTGGGGGCCGGTTAATCTTTTCGTCGGACTTGCGCATGCCCTCAGTATAAACCGGGGCTGGTGGAACGGAGGGTGATGGCTGAGAAAAGGCTTGCATATATCTCACTATACTGAGAAATAGCGGGCATGTCACTCGCGAACTCTGGAAGTTCACCTTCCGACTTGACGCTTCCGCCAAAAACTCCGCCTCCCCCGCCCAAGCTCGATGCCTCTTGGGATAGGGTGTGCGCGTGTTCCTTTGGTCATTACCCGTGGGACGATTGGAAACGATGGGCACTGGCCCAGGGACTCGATCCGAAAGTGGCCGGGCAAGCCCGGCTTCTGATCCGGGAAGCGTTTAACCACGCCTGGGAGGGATGGCTCCAAATCATTTGCGGTTGGGATGATGATGGCCTGGCCTTGTTCGAGTTTGGGCGGCGTGCGCCTGAGAAAGCACTGCGGCAATGGAATGTTTTGATGCGCACGGACGGGTTCCGGGGGGACATTCATCCCGAAACTCGAGCATGGACCTGGGGTTATTTGCGGTTCGATGCCGGGCGACTGCATGACAGGCTGCTCCTTCAAGCTACGATCTACACTCTCAGCCGGCAGCCGCTCCCAGAACCCAAAACTGACAATGCAGAACCCTAAATCCCATGCCCCGCATCCCCGAAGAAGAACTGGAGCGCGTGAAGCGCGAGACCGATCTGGTGGCTCTGGTGCAAAGCCGGGGCATTGAGCTCAAGAAGCATGGCAGCAAGGACTGGTGTGGGCTCTGCCCGTTCCATCAGGACAAGGAGACGCCCAACTTCATCGTGACGCCGAGCAAGGGGCTCTTCCACTGCATGAGTTGCGGCAGGGGAGGCAATCCGATCCAGTTCGTGCAATACCACGATGGCGTGAGCTTCCGGCACGCTTACGAGTTGTTGCGCCAAGGTGGCAGCGCCGTGTTTAGCCGGGCCGGTGGTGGCGAGCCTGGCCCGCTGAGAGTGAACACGGTGCCGAAGCTGCCGTGTCCGCTGGATCCGGAAGCTGATGACGCGACGCTTTGTCGCCAGGTAGTTGCCTACTACCACCAGCGTTTGAAGGAAACGTCTACGGCCCGCGAATACCTGGCCAGCCGGGGCCTGAACTCCGAGGAACTCATTGACCGTTTTCAGCTCGGGCTGGCGGATCGGACGCTGGGCCTGCGGCTGCCGATGAAGAATCGCAAGGAGGGAGAGGTGTTGCGGACCCGACTCACGCAGCTGGGCCTGTGGCGGGAGAGCGGCCACGAGCATTTTAACGGCTGCATCGTTGTGCCGTTCCAAGACGCAGGTGGGAACGTGGTCAGTCTGTATGGACGGCGGTTGCATACGTCGGTGGCGGCCCGGACCCCTGCGCCCAAACATCTGTATCCGCCGGGGCCGCACCGGGGGCTTTTTAATCGGCAGTGCCTGCCTGCTGACGAACTGATCCTGTGCGAAGCGGTGTTCGACGCGTTAACGTTCTGCGCTTATGGGTTCCCCCACACGATGGCTCTCTTTGGCACGGAGGGATTTACTGATGAGCTTTGGGAAGCGATCAAGAACGTGAAGCGAGTTCGGATCGCTTACGATGCGGACCAGGCCGGAGAACGAGCGGCACAGCGCGACGCGGAACGGTTCCGAGATCACGGGATCGAAGTGTTTCGGGTGAAGTTCCCCCACGGCATGGACGCCAATGAATACGCCTGCAAAGTGAAACCAGCGGACAAATCGCTGGCGTTGCTCATAAACGCAGCGCAGTGGCTTGGTGGCGGGAAGGCAAAGCTTTCACTCAATGCGGCTTCGCTCACGCCTTCTCCTTCTTTAGCTGCTTCTGTTAGCAGCTCATCCGCCTTCGCTGAAGGCGCTACGGCGGACAAGGAGGAAGACGCGACTAAAGA
>JAEUHE010000171.1 GCA_016793885.1 Verrucomicrobiales bacterium | reverse complement strand
TACCCAATCCCATGGTTCTCGCGTCGCCTTTTGGTCGGAATTTGCATTCCGAGTAACCGCTAGCTTCTCGAGAGCCTCATTCACTCGCTTTTTCAACTCGATCATGTTCGGATCCTTGTCCGACTTCGTGAGTTGGTCCTGGGGTTCCTTTGACTGCGCACGGTTCAGAACGATTAGGTTTTTCTGAAGCCGGTTGGCCAGGTTTTGCAGTAGATCGAAGAACGCTCTGTCATCTCGATCCAATGATCGTTCAAAACATTCGTCAGCTAGCATGGTCAACTTTAGTCCGTTCGGTAAATCCCACTTGTCACCGCGAGATCTCGCAAATCGCTTCAGTAGCCTGATCATCCTACGAAATTGGCCGCCTGCGTCTTCCTGGATTCTGTTCAGCTCTTGAACCCGTCTTTCGAACCAAGCGTTTATCTCAGTCGGATCTGATGCTCGCCATCCGTTTTCGCCCGCAAGTTCTTGGCGCTCGTCCTTTTCACCCGGTCTGTAAACGCGAAATGACGGAACGTCCACGTGGTATCCTTCCCGATAGAATACACGAACACAGTTTCCAATGATCTCGGGTGGTTTCTTTAGCCTATCGTCGTTCTTGAGAGCATCTCTGACCATCTCCTGTGTTTCGCGAGCCGTCATGTCCGCCTTCTCCAGTGTCAGGGTTTCTGCATGAAAGCTGACGCCATCGTCGATGTCGTAGTCTTGATTCTCCTCCTGCACAGTTGTGCGGATGGCCATAGAACCCTGCGAGATGAATGAGCTGATCTTCACGCGCTCTGGTAGGTTTGCCTTGAGTCGGTTGCGGTTGGTATCGCGTTTGGAATACAAGTCCTCGCGGACTTTATCCGAGAGGTTAACCTTTTCCGATTCGTAGGCTTGGATCTGGCGGTGATAGTTTATACTCATGAGTGCGTGGGTTTGATGTTCTTCGAAAGGCGTGAAGCATAAGCCATCCAATCGACAGCTGGCACAGTTGCGAGCGATTGCAGCCGCCAAAGTAAACGGAAGGCAAAGAATGCGAGCGCATTGTCGCCAGGTCCCAATGTATAGGCGCCAGGCCCAGCAAAGGTATCAAAGCTTGCCGCGTTTGCTGCGAATCCGCAGTCGATCGCCCTGTTATCCTTCAGGCTCGCATGAGTTTGCTGGAAGGCTTCACTTCGGAATCCCTCCTTCCAGTCGACATCAATTGCAAGGATACCAGCCACGATATGACCTGGCTTTTTCGCCGGATACACCCCTCCGGCATGGGGTATCTCAACGGACGTTCGTACGAGCTTGCGGACCGACTCGGCTTTGTCGGCTGCGTATTCTAGGTAGCCCTTGTCAACGGTCGGTTTACATTCGAAGACGGCGTAGACCGCTTCCGCAGGTACGTATCGGTGTTTGTCGTTGTCCAACAGCGTGGGGGTGTATTGCCGATCGAAGACAACCACATCAATTGAGTCACTGACATTTCCAAGCGAGTCGATGACGATGGCCTTCTCGACCGTATAGCGGTTCGGAAGGTATTTTCTGAGGAAATCGATGAAGTGCAGCTCGTTGACCTCACCACGGTCTCCTGCATGCGTGATTCGCCGTGAGGCTCTTAGGTTGGCCACCAGGCAGGTTTGTTCCGTCGCGAACGCCTCGCGAAGGAACGCGGTATCGTGAGGTGTGGTTTCATCTAGGCTGGTCATTTTTGTATTGGATTGTACGGAGTTTTCCCGTCAGCAGCTTCTGCATCAGTCCGCGCTTTTGTTGTTCCAAGGAGCTGCGTTGGTTACGGAGGAGGGCGAGCGTTTGATCGACTATATCGAAGAACTTGGCAATGGCGATTTGTTCGGGCTTTTGGGGCATCCAGACACTGATCTGAGCAAACTCTTGGTAACGGAGGCTACCCCGCCGATCTACAGAGGCGCTGGTATTGATCCGGTAGTGATGAATGAGCAGCGTGCTCTTCAGCAGACGGAAGAGATAGCGGTCATTGACGCCGTCCACAGTTCTGAAGACGGTGTAGATCGGGCTGACGAGCCCAGCGTCGCAGACATCTTGGAAACCGATAGATCCTTCTTCGATGTGGTTCGTGGCATAGGCGAATTCACCCCTCCTTACCATGCGGTAGCTGCTTGTGTCTTCCGCGTGAACACGCTTGCCAAAGTAATTTTGGGAAAGAACAAGCCCGTGATGCTTAGTGCAAGAGAGCACAGGAAAGTCTGCGCCGCCCGTGTTGCGTTCGAAAACTTCTCGGGTTACTTCACCGAGCTGTATTCTCTTCCAATCGATCGGATAGATCCCAAATTTATCACCGTGAGTACGGCCACTGGATTGATCAAAACCTTTCAACCGCGTCTTCCCCGTAAACAGCTGCTGCATGAGGGATTTCTTGCGGCGCTCCTGGGCGGCGATGAGGGCGTCGAGCTTCTCCAAGGCCTCGTCCCAGGTGGTCAGGATCTCGGCGATCTTGCGTTGTTCAGGGAGTGGGGGGACGGCGATCTTGAGCTTGAGAAAGGCCCCCTTCTGAATCTTCTTCATGCTCTCGCTGGTTCCTGAAGCGATGCGCTGCAAAGAAAGTCGATACGGTGAGGAGAGCAGCACGAAGGAGAGCCATCGCATGCAGACTGTTGTCACATCGTTCGGACGTAGCAACCACAGGGTATCTGGCAAAAACGCATCCTGAAAATCTTTTGGTACGTAGGCACAGGCACCAACGAGAGGAGGTGTGTTGCTTCTGCTTATTAGAATCGAGTTTCGTTCAGCGAAGGTGGCAAGGCGGGTCACCTCTGAGACTAGCGGGGTTTTAACATCATGAGGATTGAACCGCCCAGCAGTGACACAACTGAGACGTAGGACGCCAGGTTTGCCGGTTTGAGGCGGACCCTCCTCCCCTTGCACGCTCACACCGGAAGTCGGCTGTGTAACTAACCTGCTGAGAGGCTGGACGGCCCAGCCTTTCGGTAGATGTTTCATATCGCAGATTCAGTTTGAGAAAGCGACAATGCTAAGCAATGTCGATCCGGTTGGGTGCAGTGGTTGTCCAATCCTTTTGACATGCTCATTTAGCTTTTGGCTTCTTCGCGTTACGCGCTGTGTGCTGGATCGTCTTGGTTATAGCCCCCAGCGACTTGACATCCTCCTCTTCCTCAGCGCGTCGCTCGGCCTCCCTCCGGCTCTCATCAAAGTGGTCATACCGTTCATGTGCCAGCTTCTCGGCGATCTCGTGCGAGACTTTGCCAGGGTGGTCCAGTACGTCGCGTTCATTGAAGGTGAGGAAGGCGTCGAGCTTGGCGCTCCACTCCTCCATAGTCATTGCCTTGCGTCGTTTCGCCTGATCCTCGGCGTAGTCGAGATACATCACCACGATGCGATCGAGTTCCTCGATCTCCGTTTGTTTGAGGTAGTTCTTCGCGACGGTGACATCTTGTTTGCGGACTCGACCGCCCTGCCAGGTCTGAAGACCCATGTTGGGGAGGCTGGGATTCGCGCGGTCGCGAATGAGTTCGGCGGCTGTCTGTCCCGTGACTGCCCAAAGTATTTTGTTCTGCACCTTTTTGAAGAAAGCTTGCGCCTGTCCGCTGTCGGACTCGTAGTCCACTGCGGTGGTGTAGATGTCTCGCACTTTCTGATAGAAGCGCTTTTCCGAAGCCCGGATCTCGCGGATGCGTGCGAGCAGTTCGTCGAAGTAGTCCCATCCTCCAGGGTTCTTCAGCCGCTCGTCGTTCATGACGAAGCCTTTGACCAGATACTCGCGAAGGTTTTGAGTGGCCCACTGCCGGAACTGGATACCTCGCGGGCCTTTCACCCGATAGCCTACAGCGAGGATCATTTCCAGACGGTATAGTTTAGTGCGGTAGCTCTTGCCATCGGCGGCAGTTGTAAAGGATTCCTTTACAACTGAAGTCTCCCTCAACTCGGCATCCTCCAACACATTGCGAATATGCATGCCCACGTTTTGTTTGGTGGACGCAAACAGCTCGGCGATTTCGAGCTGGGTCAGCCAGACGGTGCCGCCTTCGGCTCGGAGTTGGATCTCCGTGCGGCCGTCGTGGGTGGAATACAGGATAACTTTTGATTCGCCGCTCACAGGCCAAGCTCCTTCAGGTAGCCGTTCATCTTGCCCCGGACGGTCGCAAGTTCAGCCTCGAGCCGCTGAATCTCCGCCTTCACGGCATCCAGATCGATCTCCGCTTCCTCCTCGAAGGTATCCACGTAGCGGGGAATGTTCAGGTTGAAATCGTTGTCGGCAATCTCCTGTGGAGTGGCGCGGTAGGCATATTTGTCGACCGTCTTAAATGCCCGGAAGGTATCCACGATCTTCTGAACCTGCTCATCGGTGAGTACGCTCTGATTCTTCGCCTCCTTGAACTCGCGGGAAGCGTCAATGAAAAGCACATCGCCGTGGGTTTTACCCTTGTTGAAAAGCAGGATGGCCGCCGGAATTCCGGTGCCGAAGAAGAGATTCGCTGGTAGACCGATGACCGCTTCCAGCAGATTCTCCTCGATGAGTTTCTGGCGGATCTTGCCTTCCGCAGCGCCACGGAACAACACGCCATGAGGGACCACCACGCCAACCTTGCCGGTGCGTTCTCGGGCCGTCTCGATCATGTGGGTGATGAACGCGTAGTCCCCCTTGGACTTGGGGGGGAGACCCCGGTGGTAGCGGTGGAAGGGATCCTTCTCGGCGTCTTCATGGCCCCATTTGTCGAGCGAGAAGGGTGGATTGGCCACCACGATGTCGAACTTCATTAAGTGGTCGTGCTCGGTGAGTCGCGGGTTACGCAGAGTGTCACCCCATTCGATACGAAAATTATCCATGCCATGCAGGAACATGTTCATGCGGCACAGGGCGTGCGTCGTGCCGTTCATCTCCTGCCCGAAGAGAGCGAAGTCCCGCTCATCGGCCTGGCGTCCCACCTTGATGAGCAGAGAACCGGAACCGCAGGAGGGGTCGCAGATCGTCTGTCCCTTCTTCGGTGCTAGTAGGATCGCGAGAAGCTTGGAGACTTGGCCGGGGGTGTAGAACTCACCGGCTTTCTTCCCGGCATCCGAAGCGAACCGCTCCAGCAGATACTCGTAGACATTGCCGATGACGTCATCCTCGCCGACCACCGAGGGACGGAGGTCGAGTCGAGGATCGGCGAAGTCCTGGAGCAGGAGCTTGAGGCGAGTGTTGCGGTCTCGCGCTTGTCCTAGTTTTGAGTCTGAATTGAAGTCCACCTCACGGAAAACACCCTCTAACTTCGCTTTGTTGGCTTCCTCGATGCCAGCCAAGGCTATCGTCATTCGCTCTCCGATGTCGGGTTGGGTGCGCTGTTCGTAGATGGAATAGAAGTCGCACCCGGCCGGAAGTTGGAAACGCTCGCGGGCCAAACGACGGGCAACGCGGGCTTCGTCGCCCTTGAACTCACGCAGGTAGGTGTCGCGATGATCGCGCCACACGTCAGACATGTATTTCCAGAACAGCATCACGAGGATGTAGTTCCGGTAGTTCTCGGCGTCGACGACACCACGGAAGGTGTCGCAGGCACGCCAGGCGACGTCATTGATTTCGGATTGGTTGCTTCGGTTCACGAGAATAATTCGATTTAGGGTGTGTGGGCCAAGGTAGTCAACCGCAGGTTGAGTTCCTGCCATTTAAGTTCAGTAAGGCGTTCGGAGATCTGACGTTCCCTCCGTCCCAAGGAGGAGAGTTCCACAATTCGTGCTTGAGTCGGGAGCGGGGGAACGGGCACCGCGAGGTCGTATAGATCTTTGCGTTCCAAGACTTGTACCAAAGTGCCTTTTCGTCGGGCGGTAAAGTGAGTTGCTGCTTCCTCCCCGCGGAGAAACCAGGCCAGATACCCGGGCAGAAGCTGGGTTGAATCCGGTCGCAGCACAAAGAACTGTGCTCCGACGATGACGTTGGGTAGATCCATTCTGAATGCGTGGGCCGTGAGGCGCGTTCCTCGGTTCGGGAATAGGACATCACCGGGTTTCAGCAGTAGGTTTTCGCTGATCTGCGTTCTTGGTTCAAAACGGAGTAGATCGAGCTTGAGTAATTCGCCGTCCGACGAAAGGTCTCCGATGCGGATCAGGCGGTGGCTTCCATTGGGATCGGGACGAGTTGCATCCCGACCCCGCAGGGTCGCGCCCATTCGGATTTCAGCGATGGAACCGAGTTTGGGCATTTGGCTCGTGGGTTACGGGCACTCGGGCAGGCTCAACAGGTTGTTGGGTTGCTCACCATCACTCTCCGTCTTGAGGTATTTGTTTCCGTAGCGGCTGACCGCCACGACCACCCAGACCGAGCTTCCTTGGGCCTGCGCGAAAAACCGCCATTTACCGGATTCGATTCCGGCGATGGCGTCCGCCTGAGTGAGAGTCCATCGGCGTCCATTACCTATGCCGCCCACATTCCTAATCCGCTCGTGCGGGTTCGGGCGGTCTGACTTGTTAATACACTTAATTTCTGCGGTTTCTGGCATTTTGCCTTTCTAACCCGGCTAGGTGGCGCGCTGGGATGTTGTTGCTTCCGAGGTCAGACATGGGGTAGAACACGGCTTCCAGGCTGATGTTCGCCCTCGCGGCGACTTCGGACTACGAGCCCGGCAAGTTAGAAGCTTGCCGGGCTTTTTTGGCCACGGGTTCAAACATACATCCTATGTAGGGTGCGTCAAGATGTAGTTTTTGTGCATACTGTCCAATCGTGTTATGGTTTTGTTTCCTGTACCGCGTGTTTGTTTAAGTTCAGCGCAGGTCAATAGATAAACGTTCGTCGGTTTTATGCTATTAGCCCTCAGTGGGAGAATGAATAGCATGCGAAACAGGGTAATCCGAAAGGAGTGAAACCATCGGATACTCCTGGTCGCTTCTCGCCGCGGCCCGTTCGAACTCTTTTACACCTTGAGCATTCATGGGCTCGACAGAGTCTCGCCCTACCTTGTTAGCCGTCGGCGTGTTTGGTGCGCACTTTCCATTTGAGAATCGCCGCTACCCAGCGATCGACTCAGCAACCTGGTTTGTCATCCGTGTCATCCGAGAAATCCGTGGTTCACGCAGGGCCTATTGCAGGGTGAATCCCGGCTCTCGACCTGACGGGTGAGGATCCGCAACCCACGATGGGGTTGGGAATTCTATGGCGTTTTCCCAGGGTAGCTCGTTCCTCGCAACCCTTATAGTCCCTCCAAAGTTATTCATGATTGGCGAGGAGAGCCCTCCAGCTCCCCGCAGCCAATTGTGAATAACTTTGCGCGACGCGACCCTGAGATCTGTGAACAATTTG